>CAZHPV010000019.1:0-38392 GCA_964534845.1 uncultured Caulobacterales bacterium | reverse complement strand
GCATAGCCGTCGCTATGTAGATTTCATGAAAGAAAATTATGGCCGTGAGACCCTAGAGTTTCTAGATGAAACACAAATACAAGAATTGGTCGGCTCGAAGGCGTATTATGGCGGCTCTATTGATGGCCAAGCCGGACACATCCACCCGCTTAAATTCGCTCTCGGTCTGGCAAGAGCCTGTAAGGCGCAAGGCGTAAAAATATATGAGAAAAGCGAAGTCTTGGAGATTACGCACGGGACCAAACCTGTTTTAAAAACGGCGAAGGGATCTGTGAGCTGTAAGCAGCTAATCTTGGCCTGTAACGGTTATTTAGGCACGCTCGATAAGTCGACAGCGCAGCGCGTTATGCCGATTAATAATTATATTATCGCAACAGAACCTTTGGACGAGACGACAGCGACTGAACTTATCCGGAATAATGCGGCGGTAGCAGATTCAAAGTTTGTGATTAATTATTTTAGGCTCTCAAAAGACAGACGCCTTTTATTTGGGGGGCGGGAGAGCTACCGCTACACTTTCCCCAACGACATAAAGTCGTTTGTCCGCAAGGCTATGTTATCGATTTACCCGCAACTGGAGAATACGAAAATTGATTATGGTTGGGGCGGGACATTATCTATCACGATGAACCGGATGCCATATCTCAGCCATGTCGCCGCCAATATTATATCAATTTCAGGATATTCAGGTCACGGCGTCGCGATGTCGACTTTTGCCGGTAAGATGGCGGCAGATGCCATTAATGGCACGGCAAATGAATTTGATGTTATGGCGCATGTTCCTAGCCGTAAAATTCCGGGTGGGCTGGCTTTACGTGTGCCGCTATTAAGCTTAGCTATGTTTTATTATTCTCTTCGAGATAAGTTGTAGGACGTCACTATGTTTTTTATGAACCATCCGCGATTATTTGGTCTTTTTAAGTACACGGTCTATATCGCCTTGGCTGTGAATACACTGTTGTTTTTCTTTGACGAATTTTCAGCGATGTCGACAGTGTTCACCAATGGATTTGAGTGGGGTCTGCTCGCCGAAGGCTTTTCCGCCACCATTGATACCGCGGCTTGGTTAGCTCTACTCATAGTCTTCGAGCTTGAAACATTTGTTATCGAGGATGATGTACTCGAAGGCTGGGTTGGCACGGTTTTGAAAGCTTTAGGCCTCATTTGCTACGCCATTATCATTTACGCCTTTTATGGCTATATCGCAGGGCTGAACCTGACAAATGGGTTTGAGCCTGCCGCGGGCCAAATCGCAGATTTCTGTGCGCCTGCCGTAAGTCAGGCTTATGACGTCGTCGAAACATTGGACGATTATGTCGCGCTGAATGCCTCAAATTGTCAGGCCTTAGGCGCTGATAGTTTTGTAAATATAAAAAGTGGATTACTGGCCAGCGCGGAGAAACTCTCTTTACTGAAACTCCTCACATGGACCGACATTATTAATGCAGCCGTTTGGATTTTAATTGTGCTTGTTTTGCAAGCAGAAGTCTTCTTTGGGAAAACGAACAAAATATTCAAGCCGATTAAAATATCGCTTTATGCCATCCTGTTTATCGCGCTTATTGTCTGGATGATTTACGGCGAATTTTTAGATGTTTGGGACGCTGCACTTTGGCTCGCTGCCTTCTTCTTTATTGAAATGAATGTGGTGGCTTGGCGAGAGGAAATTGCACAACGTAAATTAAGCGAAGGGGAGATAACATGAGCACTCCATTATCTAATGATCGACTAAAGTCATTCTGGATGCCGTTTTCATCGGCGAAGGATTTTCGTAAAAACCCCCGTATGATTAAGTCCGCCCAAGGCCATTATTATACGGCCGAAGACGGACGCCAAATTTATGATTTCTTCTCGGGGCTTTGGACAACGAATGTGGGTCACTGTCATCCCAAAATTGTTGAGGCCGTGCAAAAGCAAGTGGCTGAAATGGATTATGGCATCACATTTCAGATAGGCTCGCCGAAGGCTTTTGAGCTAGCAGAGAAACTTTGTGCGATGGCGCCAGAACCTTTCAAACATGCCTTCTTTACCAATTCAGGCTCTGAGTCGGCCGATACGGCACTTAAGATTGCGCTGGCCTATCACCGTTTTAATGGGCAGCCAGAGCGTACGCGCCTTATCGGGCGAGAGCGCGGCTATCACGGCGTAAACTTTGGTGGGCTTTCCGTTGGCGGCATGGGCAATAACCGTAATATGTTTAGCGCTAATCTTCTGCCGGGCGTTGACCATATCCGGCATACATTTAATTTGTCTGAAAATGCCTTTAGCCGCGGCCTTCCCAAATGGGGCGCGCATTTGGCCGAAGACCTAGAGCGGCTTTGCATTTTGCATGGCGGCGAGAATATAGCGGCTGTAATTGTTGAGCCTGTCGGCGGCTCAACAGGGGTTCTACCACCTCCTATTGGCTATCTGAAGAAGCTGCGTGAAATATGTACGGCGCATGGCATTCTGCTTATCTTTGATGAGGTGATTACGGCTTTTGGCCGCATTGGTTCTGCCTTTGGCGCGGAGCATTTCGGCGTTATCCCAGATATTATCACAACGGCGAAGGGCTTAACTAATGGCGTGATCCCAATGGGGGCTGTGCTGATAAAGGACGAGATTTACGAGACATTTATGACCGAATCTCAAAAGTCGATTGAGTTCTTCCATGGCTATACATATTCGGGACATCCCGTAGCGGTTGCAGCGGCTTTAGCTTCTCTTGAAATTTATCAAGAAGAGGGCATTTTCGAGCAATCACGCGCGCTTGCGCCGCATTTCGAAGACTTGCTTCATAGCGTGGCAGATCATGAGAAAGTCAAAGATGTGCGCAATTACGGCATGATGGGCGCGATTGAACTTCATGCCCGCGAAGGCGCCGCGGGTGAGCGGGGTTTTGATGTTCATAAATCCTGTTTTTGGGATGAAAATGTCCTCGTTAGAAATGGCGGCGATATCTTACAATTCTCGCCTTTCCTAAATTCTAATCCTGACGAGCTTACCAAAGCTATGGAAGGCATAACGCGCGCCATAAATACTGTGGCTTAAAGGGCTAATCTAAGAAATATGAAAAAATGAACCTTATAAATGTTGATAAAAACCATACGCAATTAAGCGATATGATTGTGCCTGAAAAACTCCTTTCAGGGGGCGGGGCAACCTCTCTCTGGAATGCGTTTTCTGATAAGAGCGAACAGTTTCATGTGGGCCTTTGGTCGAGTGAGCCTTGCGCACTTAAAGTTTCTTATGATGAAAATGAGCTTTGCGTCATCACGCAGGGTGATGTGAAAGTTACAGATAATAAAGGGCGTGTTTTTGAGTATACACGCGGGGATGCTTTCGTTATTCCTGCGGGCTTTAAAGGTGTCTGGGAGTCAGTGACTCCGGTCACAAAAATTTATGCAGTCTTTGAACAGGAAAAACCCAATGACTAAACTTAATTTGAAGGATAAGGCTTTATTTCGGACGTGCTCCTATATTGATGGACAATGGCTGGAAACGGCAGATAAGTTTAATGAGGTCAAAAACCCCGCCAATATGAGCGCCGTGGCGCAAGTGCCTGTTCATGGGAGCGCGCAGGCAGAGCAAGCCGTTAAAGCAGCGAGCGCGGCCCTGCCATTATGGCAGGCAAAGACAGCCAAAGAGCGCTCCAACTTATTGCGGCGTTTTCGCGATTTGATGATGGAGCACCAAGAAGATTTAGCGCAAATTTTAACGGCTGAACAAGGCAAGCCTTTGGGCGAAGCGCGCGGGGAAATTGCTTATGGCGCGAATTATATGGAATGGTTTGCCGAAGAAGCGAAGCGTGTTTACGGGGATACAATACCGGGCCCTTCAAATGATAAAAGAATAGTTGTTATCAAACAAGCTGTTGGTGTTGTCGCCTGTATTACGCCGTGGAATTTCCCAAGTGCTATGCTGGCGCGCAAAATCGCACCTGCGCTCGCCGCGGGCTGTACAGTGGTTTGTAAGCCTGCCAATGAAACGCCTTTATCAGCTTTTGCGCTGGCGGAACTGGCAGAGCGCGCAGGTATCCCCAAAGGCGTCATTAATATTGTGTGCGGGAAAAGCGCCGAAATAGGCGAGGTCTTCACCCAGCATCCCGATATTAAAAAACTGACCTTTACGGGCTCAACCGGCGTTGGGAAAATGTTGATGGCCGCCTGTGCCTCAACCATTAAGCGCACCTCTATGGAGCTTGGCGGGAATGCGCCATTTATCGTTTTTGAAGACGCAGATATAGACGCGGCTGTAGACGGTGCGATTGCCTGTAAATTCCGCAATGCGGGCCAGACCTGTGTTTGTGCCAATCGTATCTTCGTTCACGCATCAGTTATCAGCGAATTCGCGGAAAAACTAAAAGCCGCAACGTCAAAGCTAACCATTGGTGATGGCACCAAAGAGGGCGTTTATATAGGGCCGATGATTCATGAGAAAGCCTTGATTGATGTTCAAGGTAAGATCAAAGACGCGCTAGATAAAGGCGCAGATCTTGTCTTGGGTGGTGAGCGTACAGAGCATGGCGAATGTTTTCTGGCGCCCACAATTGTCTCGGGCGTGACGGATAATATGCGTCTGTTCCGCGAAGAAATTTTTGGCCCCGTCGCGCCTCTCATTCCTTTTGAAACAGAAGAGGAGGTTATTCGCATGGCTAATGATACGGAATTTGGCCTCGCCGCCTATTTCTATGCGCGCGATATTGGTCGTATTTGGCGCGTCTCCGAAGCTTTAGATTACGGTATGGTCGGCTTGAATGTCGGGTCTGTCTCAAATGAAATGGCGCCATTTGGCGGTGTAAAACAATCGGGGCAGGGCCGCGAAGGCTCTAAATATGGCCTCGATGATTATCTCGAAATTAAATATCTATGTATGGGAGGGCTTGGTTAATGAGACCGCTAAATAATGCCAGCTGGCAAACCCGTAAAAATGCGTCTATGGCGCGCGGTGAAGGGAATCTAGCTTCGCTCTTCGTCGAGAAAGCCTTAAATTCTGAGGTCTGGGATGTTGAGGGCAAGCGCTATATTGACTTTGGTTCAGGTATCGCCGTTTGTAATACAGGTCATACCCACCCAAAGGTCACGGGGGCCGTACATGAGCAGATAGACCGCTTTAGTCATACATGCGTAATGGTCACACCTTATGACAGTGCGGTGCGTCTTGCGGAAAACTTAAATGAATTGGCCCCCGGACCATCGCCAAAGAAATCTATGTTTGTAACAACGGGTGCTGAGGCGGTTGAGAACGCGGTTAAAATTGCGCGCGCGCATACGGGCCGCCGCGCTGTCATAGCCTTTGATGGCGGCTATCATGGACGGACGAATTTCACCCTAGGTCTTACAGGTAAAATCGTGCCTTATAAGGTCGGCTTTGGTCCGTTTCCTAATAATATTTATCGTGTCCCATTCCCCATTCCTTTTCACGGCGTTACCGAAGAGCAGTCCATGGAGGCTTTGGACATGCTCATTCAAACCGATATTGCGGTGAATGATGTTGCGGCTATTATCATCGAACCGATACAGGGTGAGGGCGGGTTTTACCCTGCTTCAAATAGTTTCCTGAAAATGATACGTGCGTTCTGTGATGAGCACGGCATTGTTATGATTGCTGATGAAATCCAGACAGGTTTCGGCCGAACGGGTAAATTCTTCTGCATGGAATATTCGGGTGTCGAGCCTGATTTGCTGACCGTGGCCAAAGGTATGGCGGGTGGCTATCCTATTGCAGGGGTGGTCGGTAAAGCTGACATTATGGACGCGCCTGCACCGGGCGGGCTCGGGGGAACCTATGCAGGCTCTCCTATTGGCTGCGTCGCAGCTCTGGCCGTGATTGAAGCCATTAAAGAAGAAAACCTTGTCGAACGCGCAAACCAGATTGGTAAAAAATTCGATGCGGCTCTACGGAAACTTCAAAAGAAATATCCAAAAATAATCGGCGATATCCGGACGGATCGCGGCGCAATGATGGCAATGGAATTGGTTAAAGACGGTGATGCAAATCAACCTAATGCCGAGCTTCTGGCAAAGCTCATACCTGAAGCCTACACGCAAGGTTTGATCGTCTTGAAGTGCGGTATACGCGGAAATGTCTTTCGGTTCTTACCGCCGCTTACAATTTCGGATGATTTGATAGATGAGGGCCTCAAAATTCTCGAAGCCTGTTTTGATAAACATGCCTGACCGGCCTTGCCACGCAAACTCCAGTTTTCGATTTCATGCTAATATAGACGCATGAAACCGGAAATTTTCGTCGGTCACTGTTTCCTATTCAGATGAGAGCTTGCGTTCACAGACGCAAGCCTTTTAGAATTATACCTAACAGTTTTCATAGGCATACCCGATTTGTTCAAGAGAGAATGATCATATTGCCATAGCCCATATACAAGAGTCGTAAAATGCGGCCTTGGGGATATAGTGGATTTAAGGCTAAACCGCAGAAATTGAGAGATTGTCTGCGTTTCCCCAAACATCAGTATAAGGGGATGATTGTGTCTTATAAAAAAACATTAGCTCTAAGCGTATCGATTATTGCAAGTAATTTCATGGTGCTACCACAAGCAGCATTTGCACAGGATGAAAACGCTTTCAAAATTGACGAAGTGGTTGTTACGGCCCGTAAACGAGAGGAGTCATTACAAGACGTACCGCTCGCCGTAACCGCGCTGGACGCCGCCGCGATTGAAAACCTGCATACATCGACAATCACAGGTATTGATAGGCTAGTTCCTAATATTGATTTGGGGGATAACCCCTTTACGGGCCTTGGGCTTGTGGCGGTTATTCGCGGCGTTGGGTTTTCGGACCCCGAGAAATCATTTGAACCGGTTGTTGGTCTCTCCATTGATGGTGTCTTCTTGGCGTCTAATACAGGCGCGGCGATTGATGCTTTCGACCTCGAGAGTGTTGAAGTGCTGCGCGGCCCGCAAGGCACTTTGTTTGGACGTAATACGGTTGGCGGCGTTATTAATGTGAAGCGCTCACGTCCAACAGGGGAAGCTGGCCTTAGAGTAGGGACGCGCCTTACAAATCATAGCGGGAGAGAATTTTGGGGTGTGGCGAATTTGCCAGCAATCGATGATGTCTTGTCTACAAAATTATATGCTTTTTCTAAAGAGCATGACACATTTGCCGTCAATCTGAGCACGGGCGAAAAAGACCCACAAAAAGATTTGCTACAATTTGGCGGCGCCATATTGGTTGAGCCAAATGATCGGTTCGAAGCCCTTGTTTCTTTTGACTATTTCGATGATGACTCCTTTGGGCCGCCCGTATTTGCCCGCGGTGTCCCTGGCTTAGGCGGTGACGTCTTGTGTAGCATTCCGAATGGGGGGATACCTTCACCAGTACCAGGCGGGCCTCCTATTATTCCACCTAACCCTTTTCTCGTACCGAACGGTGCAGGGTGTAGTAGTGGCTCATTTGATATCGCCGAGGCCGATGATTTTGATACTTTCGTAAGTGATACGCCCTTTATTACGACAATTGACGGATGGTCTCTAACCTCGAATATTGAATATGAACTCAATGATAATCTTACACTTACATCTGTCACAGGGTATCGCGACGTAAACGATACGCAATTTCAAAACTCTCTAGGGGGCAATGATGCAGTAGCGATTGGTCTACCAGTTGCACCAGGCGTCACGATTGCGCCATTCGGAGTGGGGGCGTTCCCAATTATCCATTCTAATCGCATCTTCGAATCGTCACAATTCAGTCAAGAGTTGCGTCTTTCAGGTGATGTTGGTGATAAATTGAGTTTCGTATCCGGTCTTTATTATCTGAATTCCGAGTACGATTTAAGAGGTGGTGAATTCGAACCAGGCGTCTTCGGGACCAGCCGTGTTTTTAATACACTTACGCCTGATAATGAAACTGTTGCGCAACAAGCCGACGCTTATGCTATTTTTGTAGATGGTACATATGACATCACCGATCAGCTTTCTTTTTCGGGTGGATTCCGTTATTCATATGAAGAGAAAGACTTTCAATATGACTTCATTTTCCGCGGTCCGATAGACACTGATGGCGATGGTGTGCCTGATACGCCTAGCCCTCTTACGGGACAGAGTGTGGATGCATCGGATGATTGGCAAGCTCCAACATGGCGCGCAATTTTGCAATATGACCTCAATGATGATGTCAACGTTTATGGCGGATATTCACGCGGTTTCCGAAGCGGCGGTTTTAATGGACGTGGCTTCACACCTTCCGCTGTGGAAACGACATTTGACGAGGAGACTGTGGATAGTTTTGAAATTGGGGCCCGTGCCGAATTTTTCGATAATAGATTACGCATCAACCCAACGGCTTTTTATGCACTATATGATGACAAGCAGGAAGAAATTTTGGCGGGTGTGCCCGGTGTTATTGGTACGTCTCAAACAATTGTGGATAATGCGTCCGAGGTTGAGATTAAAGGTGTTGAGCTCGAAGCCATTGCACGTGTGACTGAAGATTTTACATTGCGAGGTACATTTGGTTATACGGATGCCGATTTTACTGAGTTTCTCGTGCAAGACTTAGATGCGGATCCTACAGGCGCAACAATTATTGATGTGGCCGATGAGCGTAATTTACGCGCGGGTCCAGACACAACATTCTCGGTTGGGGCCACTTACGCACGCGACGTTTTTGATGGTAATCTTGGGCTAACTTTGGATGCTAGCTATAATTTCCAAAGTGAAATCGTGACATCTGCGGCGGCTGATCCGCTAGGCCTTGACCGTGACCGTGTTGATGGGAATAAAGGTTTTGACTTTTCAGCCTCTATTCAGACGTTACGTAGTGAAGGCCCTAACATGAAGCTTACGGGGTTCATCAATGATGCTTTTGACGATGGTGCAGGTAGAGTCGGAACTTCTGTTGTTATTCCCGGCGTATTTGTATTTGCTGTCGGATCGCCAACAACGATATATGGTCTTGAAGCCTCAGTTGATTTTTAGGAGAACTCTCAATGGGTGATCAAACGAAGATAGACCAACCTTTCTGGATGCAAGGGAACTTTGCACCCGTCGCGGAAGAGATTACCACAACAGACTTAAAAGTTACGGGAGAAATTCCTCGCGAACTCAACGGCCGCTATTTTCGAAATGGGGCGAATCCGAGGGTCTCGGTCAGTTCTGACTGGTTTCTCGGCGAGGGTATGATCCATGGTGTCGAAATCCAGAACGGCAAAGCCATTTGGTACCGAAATCGCTATATTCAAACGCCTTTGTTAAAAGAAGACGATATGACTCGCGAGCTCATGCGGATCCCCGGTAACTCGCTCGCCAATACGCATGTCATTGGTCATGGGGGTAAATTTCTGGCGTTGCAGGAAATGCATGCCCCTTACGAGCTTACAAAAGACCTCGAGACGGTTGGCTCTTATGATTTCGACGGCAAACTCGAGCGAAATATGACGGCCCATCCGAAGATTTGCCCTAAAACGGGGGAAATGTTGTTTTTCGGTTATGGTGTGATGCCACCTTTTCTAACCTATCACCGTGTCTCGCCTTCTGGAGAATTAGTTCAGTCTGAGGTAATCGATGTCAAAGCGGCGACGATGGTGCATGATTTCGCGATAACTGAAAATTTCGCGATATTTTTAGACCTTCCAATGCTTTGGGATATGAAAAAATTCCTCGAGCCCGGTATTCCTGTAAGTTATGATGAGGCTTACGGTGCGCGGATAGGGGTTATGCCACGTGGTGGCTCGAGTGGTGATGTGAAATGGTTCGAAATTGAGCCGTGTTATATCTACCATACCATGAATGCCTATGAGACTGGTGATGAGCTTATCTTCACCGCGCCTCGCTTGTTTGGATATACATCTGTTGGGATGGCAAATCCTCCAGCCCCTAAACTTCACCAATGGGTTATAAATCTCAAGACGGGTAAGGTTAAAGAGAGACAAATCGATGACCTCGGAGTTGATTTCCCGGTCGTGCCTCCATCTCATGTTGGGCAGCCTATGCGTTATGGCTATGTGGCTGAATTTAATGCGACAGGATCGCCTTGGATACTCGGTTATCATAAGTATGATTTCATGTCTGGTGATCGAAAGGCTCATATACTGAAAAATGGCCGTACGGGTAGTGAAGCGAGTTTTATCCCGAGGGAAAATGCTAAATCCGAAGATGATGGCTATTTGATGAGTTTTGTCTATGATCCCGAGGATGATAAGAGTGAACTTGTTATTTTAAACGCGCAGCAAATAGAAGATGAGCCCTTATGCCGAATTCATCTCCCCGCCCGAGTCCCCGCAGGGTTTCATGGGTCATGGATCGCGGATTAGGGCGCGCATGGCGATAGCGGACCCCTAATGTTCGCGCAGAGAAAACCTTTAGAATGGGAAATGCCGGCTTATTCTTTTTTGTTTTTTGTGATTTCGCGGGCACTTAAAGCCGTAGGTTTTCGACAGATACTCCAGCAATGCGTTTATATCCATGGGCTTTGCAAATAAATATCCTTGGCAATATCTGACGCCCATTTTCATTATCAGGGCTTGTTGCTGTACCGTTTCCAAACCTTCAATGATAACATTGTCCGAGGATGTTTTAGCCAATTTCACGATGGCATCTAAAAAGGCGTAGGCTGAATCGTCATGATCGATATTATCGATGAAGGATTTATCGATTTTGAGTGTTGAGAACGCAAATTTCTTTAGTCGCTCTAGGGAGGAATATCCTGTTCCAAAATCATCAATCGCGACGGCATATCCTTCATCCCGAAGAATACGTAATTTTTTTACGGCATCAACTTCATGCAAAACCGAGGATTCAGTAATTTCTGTATTAATTTTTAATCCGCAACCGTCTCGGGCTTTCTTAAGGGATTTTGTAACGCGTTCCATGTCTTTTAACTGCGCTGGCGCAATATTGATATTAATGTAAGGTTTGTTCTCTGTTTGGGTGTAAGCGGCCGCTATGGAGGCGCCTTCATCCGCAATTTGACAGCAGAGCTCGGACATAAGCTGATTGATGAGGTCGCTGGTCTCCGCAATAGGAATAAAAACATCTGGCGAAATGTCTGTATTGTCTTTACCCCGCAACCGAATGAGGGCTTCAAACCCTACGGGCATATTTGTCATTAAATCTATAATCGGTTGATATTTAATAGACACAAACCCTTTTTCGAGCCCCTGTTTTATTGCCTGTTCAATACGTAATTTGTGACGGATTTTGGCATGAATTGCGTCATTATAGACGGCTATGGTTTTACCATTTTGCGAGGCATCTCTTATGGCCATATCTGTCTGGGTGATGAGTTCTTCTCCCGAAAATCCAGTCTCTATTATTGTGCCGCCAATAATCAAATCGGGGACTTCGAGGTCTTTATAGATATCCACGGCTTTGATAAGTTCAGTCTGTAATTTTTTAAGATAGACTTTCAAAGCTGTCTTATCTTTCGGATGTTCAATCCATATACCCGCACTGTGTGGCGTTAGGCGTCCTAAGCGCTTGAATTTCGTGGTTGATATGATTGGTAAATTCGGAAGTAATGAAAAAATAGAGCTGTAAAACACTTCAGCTTTGGAGATGTCCACCGCCCTTATCTCAATAAAGGCATGTGTTCTTTTGGCATATACATGGTTTGTAGCCCCTAAAAACCTCGACATAACCTCAAGGAAAGGCGATCGTCGTAATAATCCTGTATGCGGGTCGTTTCGGGTGAAAGATATGTATAACCTTAAGACAATAGTTATGATCGCGAATTGTAATATTCGTTCGACTTCAGCGCCTAACAAGACTTTAAAACTTGTCAAATACTCGACATATCCACTTGTACGGCCAACGGCATTAGGTTCGTAAAGCGAAACAAACACAAGTACAAACCAGGTGGTGCTGGCTATGATTCCTGTTTTCACCATAATATCACCCCTGAAAAGCACCACGCGGGAGGCTAGGTAAATGAAGAAGATATTGGCTGTCGGGGATTTAAGGGCGACAGAAATCGGAACCTGATAAATCCATGAATACGCAATTAGAATTAAGGCCGTGGCAAAAAAATCTATAAAGACGCCGGCAATTTGATAATGGTCGGGTTTTGCCAAATTCCAATTTTTAACCAAGCGCCCACCGGTAATCAAAATAACGACACTCGTAATCACCATCAAACTTGAGCCTACGCCGGAATCGCTTGCATGGGGAGTAATTAAATAAACGATAAGCAAGCCCAAAGGGACTAAAAAACTGACCAGAGACAGGGTTCTTTGCGCGATCAACCGATCATAGGTGTACGTGTTCTCGGTGACGAGTTTTTGCGTACGAAATTTTCGGCGGACATCCATCATAGTGGGATAAATCAAAAACATCAAATTTTCGTAAAATAATCACTACTTCTAGTTTATATTTAGCGCTCTATTAACATCATCTCTATCCCTTAATGGGTTAGTCATCTTAATGATATGGACCGTGTTTGCGTTCTAGGGTGCGTTAATGGGTCCCTCTGCCCTAGCGATTTTCGAACGGCTCCGAGTTTGATAGCTGTTGGTTTTACCAGTTGGAGAAATATGTCCCGCTATTAGTGTGATGATAAATCAACAAAAATAATGTTCCGCATTTCATCTTAACCTTGTGGTCAACGCGCGTAAAAGTCGAAAACGGTTCAATAAGCCGGAAGCCAAAACGATATTTTAGGGAAACTCTATGTCTGCAGATAGAATAGTTTCATCCAGTGCGCCTGACGTCAAATGGTCAGGCTATAAAAAATATGCCATCGGCATATTACTGGTTGTTTACACGTTTAATTTTATTGATAGGCAAATTATAGCTATCCTCTCTCCGGCCATTAAAGCAGATTTGGGTTTGAGTGATACACAGCTCGGCTTGTTAAAAGGGTCGGCATTTGCACTTTTTTATTCCCTTGCCAGTATTCCAATTGCGCGATTGGCGGATAAGAAAAATAGGGTCACGATTATCTCTGTTTCAGTGGCGTTCTGGAGCGCTATGACCGCCTTATGCGGCGCGGCCACGTCTTATTTGGGCTTACTGGCTGCGCGTGTTGGTGTGGGCATTGGCGAGGCTGGCTGTAGTCCGCCTGCACATTCATTGGTGTCTGACTATTTTCGCAAAGAAGAACGTGCCACGGCACTTGGTATATATTCCCTCGGCGGTCCGTTTGGGTCCTTATTTGGTATTCTGTTAGGCGGTTGGCTTACAACGACTTTAGGGTGGCGTTGGGCGTTTATTGCTGTGGGGCTTCCAGGTATTTTATTGGCCATAATCGTCAAGCTCACACTTAAAGAACCCAAAAGAGGGAGCACAGAACCTGAACCGTCTGTAAAGGCGAGCGCTGTGGATATGTATGATTACAGTATTATAGAATCTTTTAAGCTAATGTGGGGAATTAAGAGTTTTCGTATTTTAATGTATTCAGCCGTGCTTACCGCATTTTCAGCCTATGGTCTGGGCTTGTGGGTCGTTGATTTTCTTGATCGTACGCACGGGCTTTCAATCGCGCAATTAACCGTGCCTCTAGCGCTTTGTATAGGCGTGGGAGGCGGACTTGGCACAGCTGCGGGCGGGGCTTTATGTGATAAATATGGGCGTAAGAACAAAAAGGCCTATTTTGATTTCCCAGCGCTTGTTCATATTATTTCTGTCCCCATTTACATTTTCGCAATTTTAATTCCGTCCAGCCTGTTATGTTTTACGGCTTTGTTTTTCGTGTTTGTTTTGCATGCCTCTGTTGCAGGGCCATATTACGGTCTTGTTCAAAACTTATCGCCCTTAAAGATACGGGCATTTGCCGCTGCATTTTTCATATTTATGATCACCGCTCTCGGATTTGGATTAGGCCCGCTTTATATTGGATTGCTTTCAGATTTATTCGCTGTGCAACTAGGCGAAGCTCTGGGTTTGCAATGGGCTCTGTTATCGCTCACACCTATCTGGCTGATAGCCTCAATTATAATGTTTTCAGGTCGAAACGGTCTTGAAGCCGACCTGTCTTGAAAAAATAAACACAGACTTGGCAGTCTTTAGCGCATTGGAAGGCGTAAAGTGTATCATTTCAGCCACACCTGTTAAAAGTGATTGTTGTAGGATTTATCCGTGTGGATAAATTTTGTGAAATTGAAAAAAATAAAATGCCAAAGGGCGATTCAATTTCTGTAATACACCGGCCAATATTTTTGGGGCGGATCACTAACATTGTTTTGGGAGAACACCGTGATAAAATCTTTAAAACCAATAAAGCTCAAATCCTTCTTAGTCGCCGGGGGACTTGTCGGCGCAATGAGTGCTTATTGCGCGCCAGCCTATGCGCAAATTGACGAAATTGTTGTCAGCGCGCGTAAGGTTGAAGAAAATCTACAGGATGTTCCAATTTCAGTGACTGCGATAACGGGTTCAGCGCTATTAAATGCCGGGATTACTGAATTTCCGGAAATTGCCCAGATTACGCCTAACTTTGATATTCGATCAGACGAAGTTCGAGGCGATTTCGCGGCTGTTGTAAATATTCGGGGGCAAAATTCGACAACCTCGGATTTAACCATCGATCAGGCTGTTGGTATTAACGTCAATGGTGCGCCTATCACACGTGGTACCAACCTATTCGGCAATCTCTTTGATATCGAACAGGTAGAAGTATTAAGAGGTCCGCAAGGCACGCTATTTGGTAAAAATACTACAGGTGGTACCGTGATTGTCACCACACATGCGCCGGTGCTTGAAGAGTTTTCTGGCTATGGTGAGGTAACAGTTGGCAACTTTGACCAAATTGACATTGAAGGTGTCGTAAACGTTCCCATTGGTGAGACTGCGGCTCTTCGCTTTGGCGGTGCCCTGACAGATCGTGACGGTTTCGGGGACGGAGTTCGTTCGGATGGTACATTGTCAGGTCTGGATTTGGGTGATGACAATGAAGCCTTCCTAAGAGGTTCATTACTTGTTGAACCCAATGACAGGCTCTCCGTTAGAATTAATGCGGATTACCATGACGTTGATGAGAACGGGGCGATCATACGGGCTTTGATTGACGCTTTTCCAATTGCATCACCCGTCGATGCTTCAGAAGACTTTTTTCTGGGCGCAGATTTTGATGATGCGTTTTTTGCACCTATAACTATTCCAAATGGTGTTGAAGCCGATGAGTTCAATATTAACGGGACAGTAAAAGCTGATTTAGGCTTTGCTGAGCTTACCTCGGTCACGAGTTTTCGTGATCAAGAATCAGAAACTTCCCTTAACTTTTCTCCGCTTGGCGGGATTGTGATTGGTCAAGATTCAGAGCTATTTGCCCAAGAGCTCCGCCTTGCAGGAGATTATAATGATAAACTAAAATGGCAAGTAGGCGCTTTTTACTCGGATGAAACCGGTAGTGATAGAAATAATACTATTGGACGTAATCAGATTACCGATGTGGAAAATGAAGCTATATCGGTATTTGCTCAAGGCACATATGCTTTAACTGACAGACTTAACGTGACTTTGGGTGGACGTTATACTGATGAAGATAGATCGGTTGAATTAATACAGCTAGGCGCTTTAGCAGGGACGCCAGTCCCAGGGGCAATGCCTGACCCGAATGACCCGGATGCGCCACTCCCTACGATTGGAATTATAAATGTTGCTGATGCCGCCGCTATTTTGGGTACAACAACATTGGATGATGGTTCGGTTATTATTAATAACGCTGCGGGAACGACAATCATAAACGATGCCTCATTTGACGGATTTTCTTTCACAGCTGCTTTGGACTATAAATTCACGGATGATGTACTTGGCTATGCCTCTATATCCAGAGGTTTTAGAAGCGGCGGTATTGACGGTGACGGAGATCTTGCCACAGAAGTTGATCCAGAATTTGTCCTAAATTACGAGGCTGGTTTTAAAGCCGACTTCTTTGAGAACACAGTCAGGTTTAATGCAGCCGCATGGTTCTCGGATTACTCTGATATTCAAATTCAAAGTTTCGCCCTTGACGAGACAGTTGCAGGTACGGTCGGCGTTCCCGTTGCTGTGCTAAACAATGCGGCGGAAGCTGAACTCTACGGTTTTGAAGCTGAATTAGTATGGTTTCCAATAGAAGACTTATCCATAAGCGTTGGCGTGGGCTTTACGGAGGGCGAATTTCAGGACTTTATTGAGCCGAGACTTAATGTATTAGTGCCTGATGATCCAGATACACTCGATATCAACGAAGAAGTAACAGAGATCATTCAGTTCGACCGCTCAGATGAACCTGTCGGGGGCCCGAATTGGCAGTTTAACTATACGCCGCGCTACAGTTTTGACGTGACAGAAAATATTCGTGGACATGGTCAATTTACGGTTTCTTTTCTGGATGACCAAGAACTGGCAGGACCAGAGGTCATTAATTTGCCTGTGGTTGGTGAAGACCTAGCAGAAGTTGGATCCATTACGCTTGTTAATGGTCAGATTGATTTTGACATTGGTGAAGACCTTAATGTTGCGTTCTGGGGTACGAACATACTTGACAATGAACATGCTTCGACTGGGTTCGCTATTGGGGTAGCTGGTGGATTGGCGCAGCGGACTATTGGCGCGCCCCGTCAATATGGTATTCGCCTCAAGAAGTCTTTCTAATTCTAAATGAGTTAAAAAATAAAAGGGTTGCGAGCGTTATTTCGCAACCCTCTTTTTTTGAAATGACCCTTGAGCTGTAATGACATTAGACAGATTGTTTATTCTTAAATCTGACCGGCAAAATTATAGCAATTTAGCTAATAATTTATATTGCTGGACCTCGGAGCTCTTGGAGATTTTGCTCAGAACTTTTCCTGATCTGAACCAAAAAATAGATGTAGAACGTGTGTGTACTCAGGAGTCTATAGAAAGCGTGGCCGACTTAGTTGGCGAGTTTAATCCGTCGCTACCCATTTTGGTTTTCGCAGATAATGCTCCAAGGGGCATGGAAGCTGAAGATTATCAGGGCATACGCTTTGTTAAAGGCAATAAAATAATGGCTGCGTTGCGGAAGCGACACGGGATACCTGTTTTTCCTTCATCAGATATATGATACGCTAGATTGAAAATGTAATACTGAGAAATATATGTTGGATATACTTATCAAGGACGGGCAAATTGTCGATGGTTTAGGGGGTCAACCCTATCGCGGCGATATCGGTATCAAAGATGGTGTTATCGTTGAAATCGAGGATAAAATTAACAGTGCGTCTGATCGAACTATAAAGGCGGAGGGCGCGATTGTTACGCCCGGATTTGTCGACATTCATACCCATTTTGATGGGCAGGTGAGTTGGGATGATAAAATGGATCCCTCCTTTAGTCATGGCGTCACAAGCGTCGTCATGGGCAATTGCGGTGTAGGCTTCGCGCCTGTCCCTCCGGGCGGTGAGCGTGATTTAATCGAAGTCATGGAAGGTGTTGAGGATATCCCCGGCACCGCACTTTACGAGGGTATACCTTGGGGGGCTTGGGAGACATTCCCTGAATATCTGGACCATATAGAGAGCCGTGAATACACGCTTGATATTGGTACGCAAATAGCGCACGGGGCGGTCAGAAACTATGTGATGGGGGAACGGGGGCGCCGGAATGATCCTGCGACTGATGATGACATAACGAAAATGAGGCAGATTGTCGGCGAAGCATTGTCGGCGGGCGCGCTTGGGTTTTCAACATCGCGTACAATCGGACATAGAGACATCAAAGGACAGATCATTCCCGGAACCCATGCCGCTGATGATGAAATTATGGCGTTTGCCGATGTGATTAAAAAAAATGGCAAAGGCGTGTTCGAGTTAATTCCAGCGGGTACTGTCGGCGATCTTGAACATATGGGCGGTGAGGAAACAAGCTATGAGGAAGAAGTTGAATTAATGGCGCGCGTCTCACGTCACGCAAATTGCCCGGTAACATTTACTTTGGTTCAAAATATGGACGATCCGCGTCTTTGGAAAAAAGTTTTGGAGACGGTGGAAGATCATAACAGCAAAGGCACCCGCCTGCATCCCCAAGTCGCCTCTCGTCCTATTGGCGTGGTTACAAGTTTACAGAGCTATCACATGTTCCAGCGCCGTGAGACTTATTTGAAAATGGCGCATTTGCCATTTGAAGATATTCTGACGGAAATGCGTAAACCTGAAGTGCGTGAGGCGATTTTGTCTGACGATGATGTTCCGCATGAATATCTGGGTTCCATGACGGCGGGGGTTCATATGCTGCTTCAGCATTCATTTGAAAGCCTATACGAAATGGAAGACCCGGTTGATTACGAACCTGTGCGTGAGAAATGTTTTGCAGCGCGTGCAAAAGCGGCGGGTCAAACGCCTGCGGAGTTTATGTATGAGTTTTTAACGGGCGGAAATGGCCGCCGTTTTGCAATTGTTCTGGGTAGTAATTATTATGACGGCAATCAGGACTGCTTGCATGAAATGATTTCGAATAAACAGACTGTCATTGGCTTGAGTGACGCTGGTGCGCATGTAAATATGATATTTGACGGCGTGGCCGCGACTTACCAAATGATGCACTGGGCGCGCGACCGCAAACGTGGCCCGCTTATTCCGTTAGAAAACCTAGTGCATAAGCAGAGCTATAAAAATGCAAATCTATATGGCTTGACGGATCGGGGGTCTTTAGAAATAGGTAAACGCGCCGATATAAATGTTGTCGACCATGATCGTTTGGCGTTGGGGCCATTGGGCGTCTTTAATGATCTGCCCGCAGGTGGCAGTCGAATCTTGCAGCCCTCTATTGGCTATATAGCGACCTTTGTAAAAGGCATACAAACACGCTCACAGGATGAGGATACTGGCGCGAGGCCCGGGCGGTTGATAAGAGGTTGATATAGAAACAGCCCTTATGGGACATTTGCTTATCCAAGCTCGGAGGCTAAACATTTGCTGTGCGGGGGATAATCTTGTACTAGGTTCGAATTGTTTGGAGCATGCGTTCTAAATTGTCTGTTGGAGCGGAGATCATACAAGGTGGGCAAGTAGTGAAAACAGATTTTAAAGATCTTGAAGATAGATATTTGCACAATATCTCGGTTCCGAATTGTGAACTTGATACGCGGTCTAAACTTTTAGAGGCGGCTGTGAAGGTGTTTTCCAAATATGGCTATGACGGTGCGTCCCTAAGACAAATTTCCGATTTAGCGGGCGTCAAACATGGCTTGATTAAATATCATCACAAAAACAAAAATACGTTATGGCAAGCCGTCGTTACATTCCTTTATGACATGATGTTGAACGCTCTAGAGTGGGACGATCAGGTTGGTGATAAAATCTTGAATGCCGATGGTTTCCGAAATCACATGATATCCATGACACGCGCATATATTCGATTTTCCGCGAAATATCCTGAGCTGTTTCGTATCTTGATGTTTGAAATATTATTGGAAAGCGAACGTCTGGATTGGGTTGTTGAAAACTTTTCCAAGCCTTTGATTAAAAAATCAATGATACGTATTCATCAAGGCAAGGCTGCAGGTATTTTTCCTAAAAATGTTTCGGATATGAATGTGTTCTACATCATGATGACGGCGAATCGTACAATCTTTTTATTAGCTCCAGAGGTTAAGCGTACCTTTGGTGTGGATGTGTTTTCCGAGCAGGAGTTGCAACAGCACGAAGACGCTATTATCGAGATGATTTACAGATATTTACGGCCCTAAATAGTCCAAAATAAATTTTGCTACGTCTTTAAAATTTCTCAGCCCAGCAAACCATAAACAGTGGTGATACCTTTCATATTTTATCAATGCCAAACGATTATTGTGAGGCCGAATTATTAAATGAAGGGCGAGTAAAATGGGCCGCGGGATATTCTATTCTATTTTTGCAATTTTATTTTTATGGATTGGCATAAGGCTTACACCTTATACTTACGATTTATATCTCAAGGGCAAGGCCAGTGAAAACTGGAGCCCCGTTCAAGCCACCGTTATAAGTTATAAAATTCATCGCGGACGCAATTCACGTTCGGGATATAAAAATACGGGGGGACGGTCAGCCGCCGTCGTAAAGGTTGTTTATAATTATCAATATGAGGGGGCTGAATATGAAGGAGACCGGACAGGGTTTGGGCCTTACGCTTCAAGGCAGTTAGAAAGGCCTAAGCGTGGACAGGCGACCGTGTATGTTAACCCCCAAAGGCCATCTGAGTCGGTTTATGCAAAAGGCGTATCAAAAAATAACCTAGGGGGATTGGCCGTCGGTATCGGATTTGTGCTGGCTGGTTTATACTTCATTGCGATTGCGGTTAGAGCGATCATAAAAGATTAAGGTTTCAAGCCAAACCAGGCATCGGTATGGCTTCAGCTTTTTGGGCGATCTGACTGGCTTGCGGCCAGGCGCAATAATCAGCGGCATAATATGCGCCGGGTCTGAAATTGCCTGAATGCCCCGGACCGCCAAAAGGCAGAGCTGAAGAGGCGCCAGTCGTTGGCCGGTTCCAATTCAGGATACCTGCCTTCATCTCCCTATGCGCTAATTCCCAGCTTGCCTTATCATCGCAAAGTAATCCACCCGCTAAGCCAAAGCGCGTGGCATTTGCCTCCGCAATAGCCTCTTGGAGCGTATCGGTTCTGATAAGCTGAATCAGCGGTCCAAATAATTCGTGATCTGCACGGTCTGCCATATCCGTGACATCAATGACGCCGGGCGTGACAAAGGCAGATTGCGGGCCTTGGGCAGTTAAAGCCTTGAGCGCCTTGCCGCCTTGCGCCAAGAGGTTATCTTGAAAGGCGACAGCTTGCTGGGCGGCTCTGACCGAGACTAACGGCCCCATAAAGCTCTCCTCATTATCCCACGGGCCAATTTTAACGGTTTCGATAAGCCCAATGAGGGCTTCGACAACCTTATCGGCAAAAGGTGTATTGGGCAGTATGACGCGCCGCGCACATGAGCAGCGTTGTCCCGTTGTAATAAAGCCAGATTGGAAAATCTGATTGGCGGCAGCTTCAGCACCCAGAGGTTCCCAAGCGATGAGCGGGTTATTGCCGCCCATTTCTAAGGCGAGCATAACCTCTGGCCGGCCCGCAAAATAGTGGTGAAAATGCAGTCCTGTTTCAACGGAACCCGTAAAGAGAAGGCCGTCAATTTCAGCCTCTAACAAGGCTTGCCCCGTTTCGCGAGCGCCTTGTAAAATAGAGAGGCAGCCTTGGGGGAGGCCTGCCTCTCTAAATGCGTCTGCCATAATTTTGGCGACGCTGGGCGCCTGTTCAGACGGTTTGAAAATACAGACATTTCCGGCGAGTAAAGCCGGGACAATATGACCATTGGGCAGATGGCCGGGGAAATTGAACGGACCTAGAACAGCCATTACCCCATGTGAGCGGTGAACAAGCTGTGTGCCGCCAAAGGCCGTTTCGCTTTCTCGGTCTCCGGCGCGTTCTTCCAAGGCTTGGATAGAGATAGTTACCTTTCCTGCCATAGCATTGGCTTCGGTGCGCGATTCCCAAATGGGCTTGCCCATATCTTGGCTAATCGCTTTGGCGATGTCTTCTTTTCTCTCCTTTAGCGATTTAGCGTATCCGAGTAAGATATCATTGCGCTCAGATTGCGGTCTTTGCGACCAATCTTTTAGGGCCCCTCGCGCGGCCTTAACCGCGCTTTGGACTTGGCCGCGAGAGGCCCCATGGCCCTGCCACACAATTTTGTTTGTAGAGGGGCAGGAATTGGAAAAGGGTTTTCCTTCACCTTTGACCCATTGGTTATTTATGTAGACATCATTATGCATTTTAAGAGGCTTTCATTAATGATTTTATTTGCGCGGCATTGATGCGCCCATCCGCTATTCTTAAGAGTAATAGGAGAGCTAATTTGGCGCGTTCTTCAAAACTATCCGTGACAACAAATTCGTCATGTGAGTGAATGCGTCCGCCGCGAACACCGAGTGTGTCGATATTGGGCGTGCCTGCGGCGAAGACATTATTGCCTTCACAAACACCGCCTGTGTCAACGAATTCGAGATCGAGTCCCAAGGCATGACCTGTTTGCTTTGTGGCTTGGAATAGCGTTTCTTGGGCTTTGTTACGCGGCTTAGGAGGGCGGTAAAACCCGCCATGAATATGGCCTGATATGCCGTCCAATTCGCATACTTCAGCCAGAAGCTGATCGATTTGCTCTATTGCCCATTGTGAGGCTTCTTCATCAGGTGCGCGCACGCCAAAACGGACGATAGCGAGGGCAGGGACGATATTGTTCGGGCCACCCCCATCGATTTTGCCGACGTTAAAACTCACGCCATCTCTAACGAAGTTTAGATTTTCAAGCTTATCCGTGAATTTTGCCGCCGCATGTATGGCGCTTTTACCATCCTCGGGATTACGACCCGCATGGGCGGCGCGGCCATTGAGAATTACATCGAAAATGGCGGAGCCTTTTCTTGCGCCCGACATAGCGCCGCTTTCCATTGAAGGTTCAAATGTGAGGCCGATTTGGGCAGCCTTGGCAGCAAGCTCGAGGCGGCCGCGGCTGGCAAAGTTACCCGTCTCCTCATCAGGGGTGAGAACGATATGGTAGCCAATGTCATTTTTAAGCTCTGATTGCTCCAGCGCTTTCAAGGCTTCAATCATCACGATGATGCCGCCTTTCATGTCCGCCAAGCCGGGCCCGTTTAATTTCCCGTCGCCTATGTCGGTAATGTCCTCAAACGTGCCCTCTGGGAAGACTGTGTCGTAATGGCCTGTCAGCACGACTTGAACGGGTGCATTTGCGCGCGCGCGAGCCTCTATGACAGGAGCCGTATAAGTCTGAATGATCGACCCATCACCTGAAACTTTTTCCATGGGCGGGGTGTCTATGACGTCAATGTCGCAATCTAGCTGGCATAGCTCTTCTTGTAATATTTCAGCAAATTTTTGTAGGCCTTGTAAGTTCCCACTATAGGTATTGATAGCGGACCATTTGATAGCCTTCTTGACCATCTCATCCTTGCGTCCTTCAAGAAACTTTAAGGCACGCTGGTCTGTATCATTGAGCTTTTCTAGCTGGGGCATATAGGGTTCTAACGACATATTTTTCACTTTTATGTATGATCTTGTTCGGGCCAATTACATTTTGTTGAGCACCGATATCATGGTCCGTGTGGCCTCGTGAATTTCAATTATGTTTACGTTAAGGGGCGGGACTATGCGTAACACATTGTTACCAGCAACACCCACAAGCAATTTCTCATTTCTGAGGGCTATCTGAAACGGTTTGGGTAAGTCCTTCATTTGCAAACCCATTAAAAGGCCCTTACCGGTGACCGTTTCAACTTTGTCTGAAAATGTGTCAGCGACCATTTGTAACTGGGTCCGAAGTGCTTCTCCCCGCGTACGAATTTGATCTAAAAACGCTTTATCTGAAACAATGTCCCAAATGGTGTTGCCAACTGCCATGGCGAGTGGATTGCCGCCGTAAGTAGACCCATGAGAGCCAGGCTGCATAGCTTGACCAACTTTGTCTGACATCAAGCAGGCTCCAAATGGAAAGCCGCCGCCAACACCTTTTGCGATGGCCATTATATCGGGTTCTGCATTCTCGGCCCATTGATGGGCAAAGAGGCGTCCCGTGCGTCCCATTCCGCATTGAACCTCATCATAAATAAGTAAAATACCGTGTTCATCGCATAAAGTTCTAAGAGAGTTCAAAAACTGCGTCGGTAGAGCCCTGACACCACCTTCGCCTTGCACGGGTTCAACGATGATAGCGGCTGTATTCGCATTGATGGCCGCTTCTAAAGCTTCAAGGTCTCCATATTCTACCTGGGTAAAGCCTGGAAGAGACGGTCCAAAACCTTGTAAATATTTCGGGTTTCCGCCCGCATTTATGGCGCCCAAAGACCGGCCGTGAAACGCGCCTGTAAGGGAAATAATGTCAATGCGATTAGGCGCGCCGTTCGCCCAATGATATTTACGCGCAGACTTTATAGCGCACTCTATAGACTCGGTACCGGAATTTGTAAAAAACACGCGGTCTGCAAATGTATCACGACACATCTTGGTTGCGAGCGTTTCGCCCGCCGGGACGCGGAACATATTAGAGGTATGCCAAAGCTTTCCCGCTTGCTCTTGCAGGGCACTTACAAGGGCTGGGTGATTATGACCTAACGCGGTCACCGCGATACCGGAAATGAAATCCAGATATTTTTCACCCGTATCTGTATGTAGATAGGAACCTTCGCCCTTTACGAATATTTCCTTTGGCGGAGCATAAACGGGCATTAAATTTTTTCGGGGGTCAAGCATTAATGGGTCAAGCATAAATATCTCTTATCGTGACATGAATTTAACTATAAAACGTGAGTTCAACTTAACGGGACAGCCACGAAATGAATGGCTTTTATTCTATTGACTTTTCGTAGAATTATAGGTTTTTTGGTTTAATGCCGAATATAATTCGGTTTGCTCTATGTTAGAGTAGGATTATGTTTGAACTTGATAAAATAGATATTCGGATTCTTAAAGAGCTACAAAAAAATGCTCGGATAACCAATTTAGCATTGTCGGAGAACGTTCATTTATCGGCGAGTGCTTGTCTCGTTCGTGTGCAGAAATTACGAGATGCCGGTATTATAGAGAAGGACATCAGTGTTATCACCACGTCCAAAATAGGGCCAGTCTTACACTCAATATTACAAATAACGCTTAAAAATCATAATCTTAGTGATCACAGAACGTTTGAGTCGCGTATTTTATCTGTCGAGGAAGTTACCTTGGCATTAAAAGTTAGCGGCAGGTTTGATTACCTCGCATCTGTTACGGTTCGGGATATGCCGGCATTAAACGCGTTGTCCGATGATTTATTAGGCGGTGATTTCGGTATAGCAAAACTGGTTACAATTCCGGTTATAGACGTTGCTAAACCGTTTTCGGGTTTTCCTATAGATTCGCTAAATGGCACAAGTTAGACGAATTTAATTCGATTGATTTGATAAATGCCGTTTTAGATTTTTATTTCCGTTCAAAATCAAACCCACATTCGGTCTGGGTTATGACACATTAACCCTATCATCCTTTAACAACAGGTGTGGGTTATGGACATTTTCAGGTTAGCTCGAAGCTCTGACATCGATGCGATTTTAAAAATCTCTTCAGAAGCAGGCACGGGTCTTAGTACGGTTCCGAAAACGCTTAAGGGTGTTGAAAAATATGTCGCGAATACAGAAGCTTTTATAGCGGGGGACGACAATGCAAATTCCGTCCTGTTCGTTTTAGAGGTCGACGGCAAAGTTGTTGGGATATCGGGTATCATTGTTCGTGTGGACGCGGTCTGTCCCTTTTGGAGTTTTGAACATAAAAAGGTCAAACCGAAAAGAGCCGGGAGCGCGTCTAAAACTGAACATGAAATATTGCAACTGTCTGGCAATTTTCGCGGTTATTCTGAGTT
The DNA here is from genome assembly GCA_964534845.1 of uncultured Caulobacterales bacterium. GTDB lineage: Bacteria > Pseudomonadota > Alphaproteobacteria > Caulobacterales > Maricaulaceae > CALCKU01. The sequence goes on along the minus strand of CAZHPV010000019.1, from coordinate 13,120 downwards.
AGGCACTTTACTGCTTTCTGAAAAGGCGAGGGGTAAAGGCTTGGGGAAATTGCTATCTTTAGGACGGCTCGCCTTTATTAATTCTCACCGAAGCGCGTTTAGTACGAAATTGATGGCGGATATTCGCGGTTGGTATGACAAACAAGGTGTATCGCCTTTTTGGACTGGATTATCTTCAAAGTTTTTAGATGTAAGTTTTGAAGAGGCCGAGAGTTTATTAAGTCGCGATAAAGAGTTTTTATCAAACTTCATACCGCCGGAGCCTATTTATCTTCAATTGTTAGAAAAGCAGGTGCGGGCTTGTATTGGCAGGGCCAATGACCATTCGCTTGGCGCGTTAAAATTGCTGGGTTCAGCAGGATTTTCGGTTACCAATTTCTGTAATGTCCTCGATGGTGGCCCGGCGTTAGAATGTAATGTGCGCGATACTCTCATTGCTAAAACGGAAAGCATAGCGCGTAGCTTTTCTGATACTCTTTCCTCTGACCGGGCGCTTCATTATAGCGGTAAGGGTTACGACTTTCGCGCAGTCATTGCGAATGCAGATATGGAAAATGGGGTCATATCGGACCGCCTAAAATTCAATTTTCCAAATTTCCAAAACGCACCGATTAAATTGTCCAGACTTTCAATCCCTGACCAATTTCAAGAGGTTGAATTAAAACAAAAGGCTATATCATGAGTATTGAATTGAATATTGATGGCTTAGTGGGGCCAACGCATAATTATGCAGGCTTGTCATATGGGAATGTGGCGTCTCACAATAATAAGGGTCTTATATCTAATCCACGAGCCGCTGCTCTTCAGGGTTTAAAAAAGATGAGAACGCTTATTGATTTAGGCTTGCCCCAAGCTCTCATGCCGCCGCATGAAAGACCTTTTTTGCCCCTTTTAAAACAATTGGGTTTTGAAGGCTCTTCAAACTCCATAGTGAGCGAGGCGTGGAATACAAATCCCGAATTGATGTCAAATCTATGTTCGGCGTCTTCTATGTGGACGGCTAATGCGGCAACTGTAAGCCCGAGCCGGCATTGTCTTGATGGAAGATTGCACATGACGCCAGCCAATCTGGTCGCTATGCCCCATAGAAGTATTGAGCCGCAAACAACGCGCCGTATATTAAAAACAATCTTTCGAAATGATGATTATTTTAAAATACACGCACCGCTACCCTCAAATAGCATATTTGGGGATGAGGGAGCCGCCAATCATAATGTGTTATCAGCGCGCCATTGCGGGCAAGGCATTGAGATTTTTGTGTATGGCCAGCGCGCCTTACAAATGGACGAAAATCAAACCAACTTCCCCGGCAGGCAAACGCTTGAAGCCTCCAAAGCCGTGGCGCGTAGTCATGGCCTTTCAGAGAATTCAACATTTTTTGTAAAGCAGAATCCTGCGGCTATTGATGCAGGGGCTTTCCACAATGATGTCGTTTGCGTTGTGAACGGACCGGTTCTTTTTTATCATGAACAAGCCTTTATGGGGAATAGTGACTTTAAAAAAGAGCTGACTAACAAGGCTGAAAAATACGATTTTGAACCCATCTTTTTAGAAGCGTCACAGGCTGAAATGAGCCTTGAAGATGCTGTGAAGTCCTATGTTTTTAATTCTCAAATCGTCACGCATAAGGACGGAACAATGTCGATTATTCTTCCAAGCGAAGCGTCAGAAAATAAAGCGGCGTCCCGCTTTGTAGAGAAGTCTGTCCAGGGTAATAACCCGATAAAAGGTGCGATATATTTGGATCTCAGAGAAAGCATGCGTAATGGTGGTGGGCCAGCCTGTCTAAGGCTTAGAGTCCCGCTTACGCCAACCGAGCTCTCCCATGTCCATCAGCCTATACTCATGACCCCTGAAAAGCTGACTAAACTTGAAGCGTGGGTGCGTCGTCACTACCGCGATAGGCTTTCCCCAAAGGATTTGGCCGATCCAGCGCTCGTCACTGAAACACAGCAGGCGCTTGATGAGCTTACCCAAATGCTGGAAATCGGGTCGTTTTATCATTTTCAATATAATGGCGAGCCACATTGGAGCGAATATGAATAGGAAAATGCGGGGTAGTCTTTGTGAGATTAAAACAGACTAAGCCGTATAGATTTTTTCGGATTTTAAAACTTGCCTATATTCTGAGGCGGGCATTCCGAACCATCTTTTAGACGCGGTCGTAAATGCTCGATCAGATGAATAATCGAGCATTTTAGCAAGGCGGGCGATCGATATATCCGACTCGGCTAATAGGCGGGCTGCAATATTCTGACGTACCTCGTCCAATATGGTTGTGTAACTCGTGCCTTCTTCTTTTAAGAGGCGTTGCAGTTTTTTGGAATGTAAATCTAAGGCGCGGGCTACATGTTGAATGTTAGACCCTTGCACGCCCAGAATAGTTGGAATTGTCTCAATGACTAACATCGAAATTGTTTGTTTCGCAATTGGGTGTTTTACGATCCGCCAGTCCATATATTTTTTGATAAAAGGAGAGGCTATCCTCGTCATTAAGTCTGTGTTCTTGACCTCAATATAACTATACTCAGACACGAGTGTTGTTTGGTTAGCATTAAAGATAACAGGACATTTAAAAATCTTCTCATAGAGAGCCATATCCTCTGGCGCACTATGCTGAAATGTCGCGCGTTTAAATTTGCAATCCGGTATAAATTGATAGCCCATAAGAGCATATCCCGCTAATAGTAGCTCCACCATTTGTCGACAGGGTGGTGCTAATGGGTGAACCGAAATAATATTTGTCACACTATCTGCGGCTTTATCTGCTTCATAACGATAAGTGACGCCGTTAATATGAAGCGTTTGATAACTAATCGCCATATCCATCCAGTGCCGCACATCCGTTGCTTTTGTTAAAAGAAAAACAATCGGACCATTAAAACGAAAATCTGTTGGCTGAGATAGGGCCCATTTTAACCCAAAATAAGGTTCGCCTGTTTGCTTGGCGGCCTCTTCATATAAACGGCATATTCGTGCAAAAGATTCATAATTAATCAAGCCTTTAGGGAGTGAAGGCGACAAACCAGACGCCTTCGTTACCGCAACAGGGTCGCCTCCCAAAGAAGTCACAAATTCATTAAAGCCGTCTTCCCCGCGGAAGGACCTTATATATAAATCTTCGCGTTTCATTCTAAACTGTCCCCGAGTCTAAAAATGAGTCTAAAAATGAGTCTAAATCTGTATTAAATATACAGAATTGTCAAAATTTCTAGTTGCAAGCCTATCATGGCATTAACCCCATCAGCCTGTGATACAGTCTTTAATGCAGGCTTTGATAAAGGGGCTTGGCAGAAGATGGATTTTCGCTTATACGGCGCCCACAATGCGTGGTGGGGTAGCTCAGCTGGTTAGAGCGCAGGACTCATAATCCTGAGGTCGGGTGTTCAAGTCACCTTCCCACTACCATTTTCCGTGCATTTTAGACCGACTAGCCTGACAACGCTCTCAAAACCTGCTAGGCAAAATTATGCTGATAAAAGCAATATATATCCAGATATGTGTCGTGGGTTTGACCTTAATCTGGTTTGCCTTATCACGCCGGCGCTCTGATAAAGATTTAGGTCTCAAAATTATTGCAATCGCTATTTTTCTTATTGGGTTAGGTCTGGGGAGTATTTGGGTTTATCCGCCTTATTGGGCGCTAGCGCTTATCGGGTTTGTCTTCTGCGCGGTGTCGGTTTTCAAATGGAAACAGACGGCGCCCAATAAATATCATACCGCACCAATTGCCCGTACTTTGTTTTCAAACCTACCCGTTTTAATCATACTCCCCCTTGGCCTGTATATCGGTATTCAGGGCTTTTTAGGTCATAGGCAAAACGCAGCGGGATTAAGCCTTGATCTCTCGCCGCCATTTACCCCTGACCAGCGGGCCTGTGTCATGTCAGGAGGGCTAAACAGTCTTGTCAATCAACATAATTTCGGGAGTAGTGAGCCCGTAAATATAGGGCAAATTTACGGGCTGGATATTATACGGCTTGGTCCTGCGGGGTTTCGCACCCGGCCTGAATTTCGCCTTGACCCCAAACCCTCTGATTACAGAGCGTATAATATGTTTGATACGCAAGTTTACGCTCCCTGTGCAGGGCAGGTCGTTTGGATGGAAAACAACCGGATAGAACAAGCGATTGGCACGTCTGATAAAGACTGGACGAGCGGCAATGGCGTTACGCTTGCCTGTGGTGACATTCACGTCAAACTCTCTCATATGAAAATGGGAAGCCTCTTGGTTAAACACGGTGACTGGGTTGAGCCAGGCGCTCCGCTTGGGCGTATAGGCAATTCTGGAAATACAGAAGAACCACATTTACACTTACATGCCGAAACCGTCATTGAGCCTGGCAATCCCTGGGTGCACGGCGAACCTGTGCATATGCGCTTTAACGGGAAGCTTATGGCCCGCGGCGATTGTTTTTAGGGCCTGATAAAGGACGAAAACCATCAAATATAAATCTGAATAGGGCACAAAAAAGCCCTTGCGCATTAGCAAGGGCGATAACTTTGTGTCCAGAAAGACTGGTTTATATTACGGGCTTACCGCGGGATCATCATCGTCGCCGCCCCCACTGGCAAGCGCGATAGCCGCTCCTGCTAAAATGCCCGCGCCCGCTACGAGTAAAGCCGGATTAATAGCTGGAGCCTGAGGGAAAGTCCCAATCGGCGCGCGTCCGGTGCGTAGGGCTGGAATTGACTGGGGATTGGTGGCCTGACTTACATTGGCGCAGTGGTTTGAAAAGCCCAAATTAACGGATTGAGTATTTTGCAGACGGGCCCGACAATCGTTTAAGGTGATATCTGTCGAGGCATTATTGGAGGTGATAACCTTGTCTCCTGCCAAGAGGGCACTTTGTTCAGTGGCTTGAAAAAGCTGACCGCCGCGCTCAATCAGGACTTGCCCTTTGACATTACTAAGATAGCCCGCAACGCCTTGCGCGTTCGCCGTAAGAGGCATGGCTCCAGCAATGAGCAATGATAATGCAACTTTTTGTACGAGTGTCATCCTTAACCCTTTCAACAAAATCTGGTCTACACTGTTAATTTGTGTTGATTTTGTTTTGTCCAAAATTCTCCAAAACTGGAGACCTATTTCAGGCCTCATAGCGTCATTTCGTTAACATCACATAAATTCAGATGTTTTTTGTCAGGCACTGAGTCCAGTCAAACCTTACTTGGCGTTACTGGATTGCCAGACTCGTCGGAGCAATAAACATGCCAACATGTTGAGTGGCTAAATTCGGCCAAAATAGGACACTAGCGCTCTATTTTCAGTCATACCGAGGAAAGCCCATAAGAACTAATCATCATTGACTTCAATTGAACTCATATAAAATTGAAGTTATAACAGACCTATGTTCAACTCCGCAAAAATGCTCTCTGTTTTGATTGCAGCCTTCACTGTCGGACATGCACATCTTTCCTATGGGCAAGATGGATTCCATAACGGCACCGAAAAAAGTTATATAACTATAGGTCCACAAGCCTGTGCTAAATCTGTTTGGCTTAGTCATTCCAAAATACCGCGCCTCGTGAGTGTTAATGGTACTACATTTGGATTTACCCATCAAAACGGACCCGAAAACTATACTCGCATATCTTATCATAATGCAGACAAATTTGTTGATTGGACAAAGAATAGCTTTGATGTAGATACCAGACACCTTTTTAAGCTAGAGCTAGGTTTACCCACAAAATTTGCTGACGCAATTTTATATGATTCAGGAACTTTAACGATCCGAGATGAAGATGGGCAGCTCCAAGTTGAAAGTGTGAAGGCTATGATATCCTGCAACCCTTCTTCGGAGGTGTCAGCCATTGGGTTTGATCAAAAAACCCAAAATTTTCAGCTGCCAGATTGGTTAATAAAACCAGAGTTTTCTCAAACTAAAGACAGCGCGAATCCCCTTATTAAAGCTTCTATTGCATCTCCCGAAAAACTGGTTGTCGCTGATAGAATTGAAGACACGCCAGCACCTATCTCATTGCCTCCTACATTGCCGCTTAAAGAGTATGTGCCAAGCTATGAGGTTCAACTCGCTGCCTTTCGTGAAGAAAACAGGGTTCTTCAACATCTGGATGAGCTGCGTAATATTGTTTCATATATAGATAGTTATGAGCCTGAAATTCAGAGTGCTGAAAACCCAGACATAGGGTTTGTTTATCGACTCAGACTTACAAATATAACGGATAAATCAGTTGCTCTTAATTTATGTCGTAGATTGAAAAATGATGGGGTAGATTGCTTTGTCATATGAGCGTCCTAAATTCGCCGCAAAATAAGACGCTCAAAACGTCTAAATACCTTCCGTTAAGGATTAAATGGATGTGTACGGTTAAAGACGCTTAAAACCGTCTCGCGATCTTGGCACCAATGTTATCGACACCGTCATTGCGCGGACCCCCTAGCACCCCTCCATGGGATAGATGCTCAAAAAATACTTCTCCAGCCCAGCGTTCATTGACGCGAACGCCTATTGAGAGTTGCGGTTTAAATAAAACTCTGGATCCAAATTCAATTTCATTTTCCAACCTGCTAACCAGGTCTTGAAAACTACCTTCAAACTCAATATTTGAAGTCCCGTTATGAATTACGGCTCCAATTGAGAAATCGGCATAAAATTTCTCACCTAAAGTTTGTCGCCATAAAAGCCCGCCTCCAATATAGGAGGTGTTACCTTCAAGATTAAGCAACCCACCCACATAAGGCTGGGGTGATAAAGCCCATTTTAAAAAGTCTGGTTCATCAAAGATAACATCGACGTTAATCCCAACCGAATTTTCATTGGCAAATCCCACTGACCAATTCACACCTGTGGTTTGCTCATCAAACTCGGTGACTCCGACTTTGATTTCAGAAATTTGTGCCTGCGCATCTGTTGTTGTCAAAACGCATAACCATGCCAAGAGGCTCCATTTAATTGCCTTCATCATCTCTTAAATATTTCACGTAAAGGCATGGCAATGGGGGCTTATTGTATGTCTGCGATCGGGGCCCGCAGGCTTTGTGAGTGCAAGGTCTTGTTCTGGCGGGCCTGGATTATCGCTTGCACTTCGGGCAGGGCGCTTATTTCCCGTAAAGTGTGTAGCTCTTGCAGGGCCTGGACCGAACCGCCCGATAAGGCTTCCAGCTGTTGCTGGAGCGTTTTTGGCTTTGGAAATTGTTTGATATAAACGCTGGTGTCAGGCTCGATTTTTGCCAGAGATTTGGCGACACTCACGGCCTTCATAAATCCGCCCAATTCATCTACGAGCTGGCGGTCTTTGCCCTGCACACCTGTCCAAACCCGGCCTTTGGCAATGTCCTGTACAACGTTTAAAGGGATATCGCGCCCTTCAGATACACGTTCGGTGAAGTCTTCATATATTTCGGCAAGCTGGTTACGAAAAGCGGCTTGTTGGGCTTGGGTAAAAGGCTCATCGCCTGAATAGGCGCTGACATATTCGCCGCCAATATTGACGTCTTCAATATTATAGCCAAATTTTGCAAATGTATCGCGCAAGGCAATTTTCCCACCCAAAACACCAATGGACCCCGTAATTGTTGTGGGTAGGGCAATAACCTTATCGGCATTGGCTGAAATGTAATATCCGGCAGAGGCCGCATATTGGCCCATGCTGATGATAACGGGCTTGCCGGCTTTCTTGGCTCTGGCCACGGCATCATGGATTTGATCGGCTGCTGACGGGGAGCCGCCCGGCGTACTGACCCTAAAAACAATGGCTTTGACCTTTTTGTCTTTAATAGCAGCATCGAAGGCCCCCGCGATCGTGTCCGATCCCATATTAAGGCCGTTTCTCAAGGGGTTGCTACCATCAAGAGAGCTGCCTGTGACCACAGCGCCTTGCCCGCCAATAAAGGCAATCGCAGGGCCGGTAATAGAGCCTTTGATGCTGTAATTTTTTAAGGGGGTAAATTTGACTTTACTCCCGCCCGCCTTTTTGCGGATATATGATTTCGCGGCTTCAACATGACCCAGTTTATCAACAAGCCCTTTTGCTTGCGCTGTTTCTGCTGAATGGGGGGCGGCGTTAAATATGTTCCTTACCGTTTCGGCCTCGATATTTCTATCCGCGGCAATATGGTTGATGGCACTGTCAAAAATGGAGCTAAGATAGGCTGTGGTAGCTTCTCGGTGGGCAGGGGTTAGGCCTTTTTCCTTATAGACATTGGCCGCATTTTTATATTCGTGAAACTGCTCAAATTGTACTTTTACATCATATTTTTCAAAAATTCCGCCATAAAAGCCCATTTCGGAGCGAATTCCTGCTGCCGAAAAATTAGATGTGGCTTGCTGCCATATCTCGTCTGACGCTGACACTGCCATATAGGGCAGCACGGATGTGCCCTCAAAGCCTTGGGAATGTGTAATGACGGGTTTTCCGCCGTCTTTGAAATCAGCAATGGCGAGCCGTATCTCTTCTGCACTAGCAGGAACCATGGCAAATTCATTGGCGCGTATGAATAGGCCTTTAATCTGGTCATCCGTTTTGGCCTTATGTAGGCGGCGCGCGATGTCCACGACAGAATTGGGCTGAATGCCGAATAGGGGTTTGCCTGCACTATGGTCTCGCAAGGGTTTGCGCAGGTCCAAAGTCAAAATAGTTGGCCCAGCGGTTTGTGAGCTACTCGATTTAGCCGCTGAACTCACTGCGGCCCCGATAGAGCCTAATATGACGAATAATAAGATAAAAAAGATAAAGAGCCCGATTATCGTACCCAGGACCGTGATAAAAAAGTGGCGCATATACATCCTTCGGTGATTTGATCTATAGTTTAAGCTGGAGCCGTGCTTTTGCAAACCCATTCATAAAGAATATCACACCTTTTATATTGATGTAGGAATTATACTATACATTATATTTATATAAGCATGGGATGCCCGCTGAAATGGGGTGAAATTTGTCGAATTCTGCAAAAGCCTATGCCTCCTAAAAAAGAGTCAGAAAACAGTCGGGATTTGGGCGTATTTATCCGTTGCATTTAAGGGATTTAGTCTATAAACACCGCGCTATTCTGCCCGTCAGTCGAAATTGGGGCGTAGCCAAGCGGTAAGGCATCGGGTTTTGATCCCGTGATCGTTGGTTCGAATCCAGCCGCCCCAACCAATTTTAGTCGACTGTCCCTCCCTATTTGTCGAAAACCGCAAAAAAAATAAAAAAAAATGCGATTCGCCTTATCCTAATGATTGATTAACGTCCAAGAGCCGTGTAGGGCTGTGGGTAATTAAGAAAAAGGCGCGCCTCGAGCGTGCTAAATTTTGGAGGATGTGAGTGGTCACGATACAAGCCGCACGTACACCGTTAAAACGGATTGCTTCTTTAACAGCTCTTTGCTTTGTCATGTCTGTTGCTGGAGCCAATGCGCAATCCGCTGACGATAGCCGGGTAGCAAATTACAAATCGGTCTTACAGCAAATTGCAAATAAAAAGCTGGAAATCGATCATAAGCAGGTTGTTGTAGCAACTCAGGCCGAAACGATGAAAAGTCTGAGAAGCCAGATTAAACAGGTAAACGAAACGAAAAAGACGATCAATCCTATGATGGCCAAAATGGCGACGGCGATCGAGGATGTCATGAATACGGATATGCCTTTTCAGGAAGGTGAGCGTTTCAACAGGCTTGATGGCGTTAAAGAAACTATGGCTGATGCCACCGCCACGCCTGCGGATAAAATGCGCAAACTTCTCAATATATATAGTATCGAGGTCGGCTATGGCCAGTCCTTGGAAGCTTATGACGGGGATAGTCCAGTGCAAGCGAATGCCGGCAAACGCCGTCAAGCGTGTCGTGAAGATGCAGGCTCTGCTGCCTGTGCCATGGACGAAGCTTTGAAAGATAGGCTGGAAGACGCTCAAGATATTGATCCTGATGCAACACTTGGCGATATTGCCGAGGGTATTATGGACGGCACCTATATTCGGTATGGTCGTATGGCCCTTGCTTATATGAGTGCGGATGGTTCAGAAAGTTTAAGGTTTGACGGAGCGGAGAGGCAATGGGTTGAACTACCCGCGGCGCGTGCCCTGGAAGTGCGTCGTGCCATAAGAATAGCCCGGGGTGAATCAGCACCGGGTGTAGTCACCGCGCCTGTTTTAGTCGCGAATTAGATTTAACTGTCCGTTCTGATTGGGTGTCAGGACGGATTTATTGATTTTGCAGGCCGTATGGGTTGCAAATAAGGCGGAAATTTCCGCTACCCATACGCTTCGTAGTGATTTTACTGCGGTGCAGAAATCGAAAACTAACTTGGAAGGAAACCATGTCGAAATTTTCAACAGCCAAGCGTTTATTGCTTGCCACGGCTCTCGGACTGGCATTTGCCGCTCCGGCGAGTGCGCAGCTTGACAGCGCCCTATCCACGGCAAAGTCGTCGACTGCGGCGAGTGCTGCTTCCCAACAACGTGTGGAACGTTTGGACGATGAAGCGGATACTGCCATTCGTGAGTATCGCGCCGTCTTGCAGCAAATTGATAATATTAAGCTCTTTGTGGACCAGCAGGATATCTTCCTAGAGTCGCAAAAAAGCGAAATTACCTCATTGCGGAACCAATTGGGAACCGTTGAGTCGATTAAGCAGGGCATGGTGCCCATGATGCTAAGAATGGCCGCCGAGATTGAGGATTCAATCAAATCGGATATACCGTTCCGATTAGACGAGCGTCTCGCGCGGGTACAGCGTATTCAAAATGTTCTGTCAAACCCGAATGTTTCACCCGCCGAACAATACAGACAAGTGCTGAATGCGTTCAAAGTCGAGGTCGCATACGGTCAAGGTCTGGACAGTTATGAAGGGGCTCACCCAACAAAGCCCGGAAATGTTGTTAACTTTCTGCGTTTTGGTCGTGTGGCTCTTGTCTATATGACTAAGGATGAAAGCGAAGTCGCGCGTTATAATCTGGATACGCGTGATTGGGAACCTCTGAGCGGTGGACAAGCTTTGGCGATGCGTCAGGCTATTCGCGTTGCTAAAAGTGAAGCGGCACCGAATATTGTATATGCACCGGTTTCGGTCTCGAATTAATTGGATATAGGAAATGAGTAAGACAATGAAATTATTCACGAAAACAACAGCCTTTGTATTAGGGGCAACGATGTTAATGTCTGCTGCACCTGCAAGTGCTCAGATTACATCTATCGGCGACCTGCTAAGCAAGGTCAGAAGTGATTCAAGCAAAACAGCAAGCGAAAATGCGGCACGGGAAACAAAATTCCGTCAACGCCGTGATCAGCAAGCGGGTTTATTGGCGGAAGCCAGACGCGAATTAGCCAGTTTGGAGCGTAAGGCTCGCGAAGTGCAAAGCACATTTGATTCAAATCAGGGCCGCATTGACAGCCTAGAAGGTCAGCTAAAGGCTGCTCAAGGTGATTTCGGTGAGGTCTTCGGACTGGCCCGTTCCAAAGCGGGTGAATTTAAAGCCACGCTTGATAGCTCTTTGATCACGTCGCAATATCCGACGCGCACTGAGGTCTTGGGCCGGGTTGCGGAATCGAAAGCGCTTCCAAATACGGACGAACTTAATGCGATTTGGCAGACAATGTTAGGCGAGATTAAAGCCCAGCGTTCTGTTGAAACCTATTCAGCTCAAGTGGCTAATGTGGCTGATGGTGCTGAACAGCAAGTCACGCGCGTAGGCCCATTTGCGGTCTTCACCAAAAGTGGCGGCGAATTCCTAGACTATAATGCAGCCTCTGAAGCCGGCGGCATTTCTTTGGCCAATTTACCAAAGCAGCCCGGCGGCGCCATTAATAAAGCGGCCTCTGCTGTAGCAGGGTCAAGCGGCGGCATTGTTTACGCGCCCATCGACCCGACACGGGGTGGCTTGTTGAAGTCATTTGAACGCGTCCCGACAGCTGTGGAACGTGTAGGTAATCCTTTCACATTCACACCGGGTCACGGTGGTACAATCGGTCTGGTTATTTTATGGCTGGCGATGATTGGTGTTCTTTTCGGTCTCTTCCGGATTGTTATGTTATTCCTGACATCATCTGCTGTGAAAGGCCAAAAGCGTAAGGCTCAAGCCTCGAAATCCAACCCTCTGGGCCGGATTATGATGGCTTATGATGATGCCAAGAACAAGGATTCGGAAACAGTTGAGCTTAAGCTTGACGAAGCTATCCTGCGTGAGTCTCCAAAGCTTGAATTTGGCCTCAACTTCCTGAAATTGGGCGCGGCTATTGCCCCGCTTCTCGGCCTATTGGGTACGGTTACAGGTATGATCAAGACCTTCCAAGCGATGATGATCTACGGAACAGGTGATCCACAGCTTATGGCCGGTGGTATCTCTGAAGCGCTTGTGACAACCATGTTGGGTCTGATCGCGGCTATTCCTCTGCTTATCCTGCATAGCTTCTGCGCCTCAATGGCTCGGGGTGTTCAGGGTACACTTGAAGAGCAGTCAGCCGGTATCGTGGCGCGCCACGTTGAAAGCCGGAACTAGGTCCCACTTATAGGAAAGGGAAGAATTCAATGGAATTCCTCAACCCCATAAATGCCTATAATGGTCTCCAGGAGTTTCTGGGGACCGGCGGGAACGTGCTCTTTGTGATCATGATCGCTACATTTGTGATGTGGACTTTTATTCTCGAACGCTACGCATATTACTTTTTTGCGCACCGTCCGGCGAGAAAACAGTACATATCCGAATGGGCGGATCGCTCAGACAAGAAATCCTGGAAGGCACATGCTATCCGCGACGAGATGATCTCTCAGATAAAGTTTAAGACGGATCAAAATGTCGGTATTATCAAAACACTTGTGGCTATTGCGCCGCTCCTTGGCTTGCTTGGTACGGTTACCGGTATGATCGAAGTCTTTGACGTAATGGCCCTATCAGGCTCGTCAAATGCCAGATTAATGGCCGGAGGCGTGTTTAAAGCGACAATCCCGACAATGGCTGGTATGGTTTCGGCTCTGTCTGGTCTGTATTTTTCTAATCAATTAGAGCGCCGCTCTCGCCGTGAGACAGCTTTATTTGCAGAAGAGTTGGAGTATGAGTCATGAGACGTCGTCGTAACAAAGGTGGAGATGAAGCCGATATTGATATGACACCGATGCTTGATATCGTGTTTATCATGCTGATCTTCTTTATCGTGACTGCCACATTTCTGGATGAAAAAGGT
>CAZHPV010000018.1:0-38603 GCA_964534845.1 uncultured Caulobacterales bacterium | reverse complement strand
GCGGACCCCCTGATTACAAATCAGGTGCTCTACCAGCTGAGCTATAGGGGCACTGGTAATCGCAGATTGCGAGCGGGGTTTAGCCTTGCAGCGAGCGTGTGACAAGTCTTATTTTTGCAGATTTTCATAATTTTTCACACACCTAGCCAGACATCTTATTCACGAAGCGACCTAGATAACTCCGGTTTTTATAAACCGGATGTCTTTTTCTGGCGTCCCGGCTAATCGACAATTACCGTAAACAATATAAGCCGTGCAGCAAATGAAACGTCCTCACTGATCTCCGAAGACGATTTTACCCCCTACCCTACCCATTTCGCGCCCCTGTGTCGGTATTCCAAGCTGGATTGGTTCTTAACGTCCTCAAAAATACTAAAAAAATTAGCCGCTTTTTTGTGGCCGTTTCAAACCGCTGGATTGTCTACTGCGTCGAAATTTACCCATAAAAGCGGTGTGGCAATAAGGATTAAAAAAAGAAAATTCATGGCGACATTTGAAGGAACACCGGCGGCAAAGGACCCAAGACTATCGACCACAAACCAGACCAAAACGCCGATCAACCCGCCGCGCCTTGCAATATTTTGCGCGGCTCTATTGGGCAATGTCATGAGAGGCGCTATGAGGAAAAAATACAGAGCGCCAAAACCTGCGCCAAGTCCCGACCATATAGCCCCGAACCACCGGGCATCACGGCTTAGATCTTCATCATGAGGCGGGCCAGTCCAATCGAATAAATCGGCTATATGATGGGCAAAGCCATCATAGTCACTAAAAGCAATGGTTACAAACATTGTGCAGAATAAAATAAAGCCCAATCCATTAAGGCGTAAGAGGTTAGCGGCGAATTTCGGTGTCATATCAATCTCCTTTGAGAACCATAATATTGAGCCACGATCATCAAAACAATTACCTGATAGGTAAGTGCATGCCTGCGTGGTTTATGTATAAAGGGCTATGAGCACTCCATTTGGAACAATACTGCGCCACTGGCGCGATATCCGCAGGTTTAGTCAATTATCCCTCGCGTGCGAGACGGGCATTTCGACCCGTCATATCAGCTTTCTTGAAACGGGGCGTTCAAAACCCAGCCGTAGCAGCGTTCTTACGCTGGCGCGCGTACTGGAAATGCCTAAGCCGACCGTGAATACAGCCTTGCTGGCGGCTGGCTTTGCCCCCGAATATCCGACCTATGATCTGGCAGATAATGACCTTGCACCCATGACGGAGGCACTCCAAACCCTCTTGAATAATCATGCGCCAATGCCAGCCATTGTCATCGATGGTGACTGGCAGATAGTGGGCGGGAATAAAGCCGCAATGTACATGATGCAACTTTTGCCGCTAAAGGGATCGCTATGCACGATTGACGCGCTTTTAAATGATGACCCGGAGGATCCGGTGTTTCTCAATTGGGACGTCATTGCTGGCTGGACGGCCTTACGATTGCAGGTCGAGACCGCACGGTCCGGTGAAGAAGGCCCCCTAATGGGTCTCCAGAAACGGCTAATGGCGGATCCCCGTTTAACCGGAAAAGATCTGACCTCTTTTTCTGATGGCAAACCTTTTTTGACCCTAAAATTACGCACTGCGGGAAAAACACTCTCTTTTTTCACCATGCTCGCTGAATTTAGTACCGCACAAGACATCACCATGAGCGAACGCCGGGTAGAATTATTCTTCGCTGCCGATGCCGAGACAAAAGCGTATTTTACATCTCTATTGGATAGCTGACCTGTAAAGGAACTTGGCTAGAAATTACGAACAATCATACCTCACAGTATGGTCGATCTAAAGTTGACCATAGAGGCGCAAATTGAACTAAATTGACAATCCCCCCTTGCGCAGCTGTTCAGGGGCGCTAGAACCCAGCCTATGGAAAGAATCCTCATAACCTCCGCCCTACCCTATATTAACGGGGTCAAGCATATGGGCAATCTGGCCGGGTCTATGTTGCCCGCAGATATATATGCACGGGCCATGCGCCTATTAGGGCATGAGGTGCTGTATATTTGCGCCACTGATGAGCACGGCACTCCGGCTGAGCTGGCCGCGCAGGCAGCAGGTATGGACGTTGCGGATTACTGCGACCAGATGCACAAAGCCCAAAAAGAAGCCGGAGCGGATTTCAAGCTTTCTTATGACTATTTCGGACGCTCAAGCAGCTCCACCAATCATGCGCTCACACAGGAGTTTGCCCGCGTTCTGGAAGATAATGATTTGCTTGAAGAACGCATCTCTCAACAAGTTTATTCCAATGCCGATGGGCGGTTTTTACCTGACCGATATGTCGAAGGTACCTGCCCTAATTGCGAATATGAAAAAGCGCGCGGCGATCAATGCGATAACTGCGGGAAATTGCTTGACCCGGCTGATCTTATTAATCCCTATTCGGCCGTATCAGGATCGCGCGATGTTGAAATTCGAGACACCAACCATCTCTATTTAAAACAGTCCGAAATGGCGGATCGATTGCGGAGCTGGGTTGACACAGCCAAGGGCTGGCCGGTTCTTGCCAGCTCTATTGCCTATAAATGGCTGGATGAAGGCCTGCGGGATCGGGCCATTACCCGGGATTTAAACTGGGGTATTCCTGTCGCAGACACGGACGGAACCCCTCGCACCGGTTTTAAAGACAAGGTTTTTTACGTCTGGTTTGATGCCCCCATTGCCTATATTGCGGCAACGCAAGATTGGGCCAAACAAACCGGTCAGGACTGGGCGCGTTGGTGGCGTATGGATAAAGGCGCCGATAAGGTAAAATATGTTCAATTTATGGGTAAGGATAATGTCGCCTTTCACACGCTCTCTTTTCCGACAACCTTATTAGGCTCTGGCCAGCCGTGGAAACTGGTTGATAATCTAAAGGCCTTTAACTGGGTTACATGGTATGGAGGTAAATTCTCCACATCCCAAAAACGCGGCGTATTTATGGACCAGGCGATTGATATTGCTCCCAGCGATTACTGGCGCTGGCACCTTATGGCCAACGCCCCCGAGAGCACTGACGCGGCGTTTACGTGGGAAGCTTTTCAAACGACCATAAACTCCGACCTGGCAAATGTATTAGGGAATTTCGTTAATCGGATTACGAAATATACGGTGTCGAAATTTGACGGTAAAGTCCCCTCAGGCGGCGAGCACGGCGAAGCGGAAGACTGGCTTATTTCCGAGCTTAACACCCGCCTGCCCGCATTAGTGTCCTATTATGAGGAGCGCGAGTTTCGCAAAGCCATGGCCGAGACGCGGGCCATATGGGCAGCCGGGAATGAATATCTCACCAAGGCGGCTCCGTGGACACATTACAAAACCGATATTGACCAAGCCGCTATCGGAACCCGTACGGGCTTAAACCTCATTGCCCTGTTCGGGATTATAGCCCAACCGGTTATCCCTGATACGGCCGCGAAAATTCTCGATATACTGGCAATCCCCGAGCAAAATCGCAAATGGACATTCGGGACTGCCGAAGCACTGATAAACGCCCTCCCCCTCGGACATGATATTACGGCCCCTGACGTACTCTTTACAAAAATAGAGGACGAGGACGTCGCGGCGTGGTCTGAACGTTTTGGCGGGGCAGAACATTCCTAACCCCCCCCCTAAAGGTTGCACACTATCAAAATTGACCTCAGAGTTGTTAATTGATAGGCTGCGATTATCTTGAGGGAGGTAGAGGGATGAAACCATTTGTCACGATAGCAACATGTATGATCATGGCGTTTACTCTCATTTGCAGTACGGCACTTGCCAAAGCCCCACCGCCTGAAATTTTTGGAGAAAATGCTCGCATTCATGATGCGGCGCTCTCGCCAAATGGCAAAGAGCTCGCGGTAATTGAAAGCATTGAGGGAAAATGGATTATCCGTATCTTAAGTATAGACGGCTCCGATAAGGCTTTGCGTGCAAAGGTTATTGGTGCGGACGTCAAGCCCGGCTGGGTCAAATGGGCCAATGACAAACAGGTTTTACTTGATTTGTCAAAAACAGAAAAAATAGGAAAAGTCCCCGGCTGGTTCGGGTATATTTACACCTTAAACACCCAAAGCATGGACGGAAAGCTTCTTATTAAACCGCCAAGGGATGAGATAAGGCAGTTCAATAATAACGTCGTCGATTTCTTGCCCGATGATCCTGACCATATACTCATGGCCTTCTCGACGAAAGACTTCAACAATCGACAGCCCGGCGTCAAGAAGGTCAATGTTGAAACCGGTCGTCATAGTTCGGTCATGCGCGGCAGAGCAAATATACAGAAATGGCATACAGATCATTCTGGGATGGTACGTGTCGGACAGGGTCTTGACGATAATCTTAAAGGGGAACTCCGATATAAAATGATTATCCGCGACCCAGGGACGGATAAATGGCGTGACTCTACAGAATTTACCGGTCTAAGTGCTGGTATCGAGGTTCATGGGTTCACAAAAAACTCCAATGAAATGATTGTCGGAAGGCGCAAAAAAGGCCGGAATACGACAGGGTTATATATTTATGACCTCGTGGCAAAAGCCTATACCAAAACACTGTTCGAGAACCCAACATATGACGCCTCAGGCATTGTGCTAAACGCGGACGGAAGTGAAGTGATCGGCGCGCGCTACACAGCCGAAGAGAGCGAAGTAGAACTTTTTAACGATAACTCGACTATTCTGGACCGTTTGAGGCAGCAAAATGATGGCTACACAATCGATTTTATCGACCAATCAGCCGATAAACATATGCTTTTATACCGTAAGTCGAATGCTTATGACCCCGGATATTTAGGGATGATTGATGGCAGAACAATGGAAGAGAAAATTATCGCGCAATACCGTGCCGAATTACCCAGTGAGTCACTCGGCTTAGTCGTGAGCGCAAAATATACGGCGAGAGACGGTGCCAAAATACCGGCATTTGTGACCGTCCCGCCAAATCTGGAAGGTAAGAAATTAAACAATGTCCCATTTATCATCTTGCCGCATGGCGGGCCCTACGCCCGGACAAGCAAAAGGTTTGATACCTATTCACAATTCTTCGCATCGCGCGGTTACGCCGTGCTGCAAATGAACTTTCGCGGCTCAGCAGGCTACGGCAAGGCCTTTGAAAAAGCAGGCCGCGAGAATTGGGAGCTTATGCTAAACGACGTCGAAGACGGTGCGCGCTGGCTCATTGAAAAAGGCTATACCAGCCCAGAGAAAATGTGCGTAGCCGGCTGGTCATTTGGCGGTTATGCGGCCCTAATGGAAGCGATTGAGCATCCAGACCTCTATAGCTGTGTGCTCAGCATGGCAGCTGTAACAGACTTGCGGGACCTACTCCATGATCTGAGAAAATACCGCTTTGGCAATATTCAAGGCAAAAACTCTATCCTGTCAGGCTTTGATAGCAAAAAAGACCTAAAGCGCTATTCACCTGCCAAACGGGCCAGCGAGATGACACTGCCGACCTTCATTGCCCACGGCACATACGATCAGGCCGTGCATTATGACCAATTTTTACGCATGAAAAACGGTCTTAAAAAATCGTCCGCAGATGTGACTAGTGTGACCTTTAAGGACGAAGACCATTATTTATCCAATGAAAAAAATGCCAAGAAATTTTATCAAGCTATGGATAAATTTCTGACCAAACATATGGGCGTTAGCCCTTATATACAAAAATAAAACCCTCTTGAGCGGTCTTTTCCCGGCGCTGTAACTCATCGCTAAAAATCGGAATTTTCAAAAAGACTTGAAGTAAACTTTTTTCGTTCTACAGTTAAGTTGCAATAATAAAGAAAAGAGAGCATGGGAAAATACATAAACAGCCAGCTGATAAATAATGAAAAAGTTATTTATGAAGGCCAAACCAGCTTATTATCACAATGGCCACTTTTGTTACTCGGAATAATAACAGTCGCAATAGGCGGTCTGGGACTTATTTTCTTTGCTTTAATAGCCATTCGATACTTCACAACAGAATTGGCTTTTACAAATAAAAGGTTAGTGGCAAAATTCGGACTGATTGCACGCCAAACGGTCGAGCTAAAATTAGAAAAAATTGAAAGTGTACAAGTCAAACAAGGCGTTATAGGGCGTATTCTGAATTACGGTACACTCATAATAGGGGGAGCTGGTAATCCTCAAGCGCCCATTCCAGGCATATCAACGCCAATGGCATTCAAACGCGCTTTACAAGAATTCACCGATCAAAATATCGACCCGTAATGCGTCGCACGTAGGGGCGTTTCACCGGCTTGCATTGTCAGGCCGCACGGCCCGACACCCAAATCTACTGGCCTTTCCTATGCCAACAGGTGCACATCGTCCATCAGAAAGACAAAGCCACAATAAGGGCGAATGGAAGGGCGTGGATTTATCTTTGTATTTTTGTTTTTAAATTTATCTGGGGACCGCCACTCTAGACTAACGAAAAGCTATGCTAACATCTGCAATGAGGTTGTTTGTAACGTCGCCTTAGAGTGCAAAGCGGGCGTCAGGGATAAATTTACTGCGTCTGGTTTACGGGTGTATAGATTTTATCTTGTATTTCTCATGAGCGGTGTTAAGTGCAGCTGAACGATAATATCGCAACCGTGTTTTCTACGCCCCACATCAACCCAATGACTGTGCCGATAACAGGCAGAGTTTTACGACGTGAGAGGAAAACCCAGTTCGCAATAACCTAATCAACGAACCGGTAAAACCGCCATCAATAGATACTGAATGTAGACTGATAAAGGGTGCTCATAGCTAGGATAGCCCCGTGCCGGCTCATGCATTGCCGGCTCATTCATCTTTACTTCATTACGGCTCTTTTACGGGGTCACCACGAGAGCTTATGGAAAAATTTTCAACATTGAATCTGGCCCCGCCTTTGGTGGCTGCCCTGCATGATTTGGGTTATACATCTCCGACGCCAATACAGGCAAAGGCCATACCCATAGTGCTGGGGGGTCATGATCTCATGGGATTGGCACAAACCGGGACGGGTAAAACGGCCGCCTTTACCCTGCCTATCCTCAACCATATTTACCTTCAAGATCGTGAGCCTCCAAAAAAAGGCGCCCGCATTCTAATTTTAGCGCCAACACGCGAATTGGTCACTCAAATTTCTGACCAAGTTAGGTCTTATGGTCGGAAAATTCCGCATTTATCTGTCGCATCAATTTACGGGGGTGTGTCGATTGTGCGCCATATAAAGCGATTATCCGGCGGGGCTGATATAATCGTCGCAACGCCGGGCCGGTTGATGGACCTATTAGAACGCGGTTCGGTTCAACTCAATGATATCGAGATATTGATTTTGGATGAAGCTGACCAGATGATGGATATGGGCTTTATACATGCGTTGAAAAAAATTGTCCCTCTACTCCCCAAGACGCGACAAACACTGCTGTTTTCAGCCACTATGGTGCCCAAAATCAAACAGCTCGCGCAGCAATTCCTGACCAACGCAAAGACCGTATCAGTGACCCCGCCCAACAGCACCGCGGATAAAGTCGAACAACGCATGACATTCGTAGACAAAGCTGAAAAACCCGCCTTGCTCGCATTATCTCTTTTGGAACCCAATGTATCGCGAGCCATCGTTTTTACGCGCACTAAACATGGTGCAGACCGGCTCGTCAAACGCTTGCGGTCGGTCGGCATCGACAGCCGCGCCATTCACGGCAATAAATCCCAAGGTCAGCGGCAGCGGGCATTGGAGGCGTTTCGTGAAAGCCATATCAATGTCTTGATCGCGACAGATGTTGCCGCCCGCGGGATTGACATTCCGCGCGTCAGCCATGTGTTTAATTACGAAATTCCTAATGTGCCGGAGCAATATGTACACCGCATCGGGCGTACGGCACGCGCCCAGCAATCTGGCATAGCCCATGCTTTTGTTGCACAGGATGAACGGGCTTATTTGAAGGCGATTCAAAAACTGCTAAGGGCAGACATTCCTGAAGTCGATCTACCGGAAGATTTTATCCAAAAAGCCCAAGCGTTAAAGTCTCGAGCCAGAATACCGGAACCTGAGAAACCCAAACCCCAGACACGAAAGGGCCGTGGAAAAAGCCGCGCAAAATCGAAACGCAGGAGAGCATCAAAAAATGTGGACGCGTCAGATAAGCCCGCTACTACACATATGGAGACATCATCTTCGACGCCGACCAAACCCCCAAGGCCTCACCCTAAACGCAACAAAACGAAAGGCGCAAAACCAAAAAGCAGGAGAGCATCAAAAACTTTAAACGCGTCAGATAAGCCCGCTACTACACATATGGAGACATCATCTTCGAAGCCGACCAAACCCTCAAGACCTCACCCTAAACGCAACAAAACGAAAGGCGAAAAATCGAAAAACCCTCGCCGCCGAAGCCGACCACCAAAGTCACAAGACCGGCGAAAAAACAAAGCCACAAATAGGACAGGATAGACGGGCGTGGATTTATTTTTCGTATTTTAATGTCGGCTATGGGGGCTTAGAAGACGTTAGGCGAGTGGCTTAAACCGCCCCAAAAAGGCCGCTGGTAATGTTTTGGCAATAACGCAGTATTCGCTCAAAATAAGACACTCGGCTTTTCTATATTTTTAGGCTTAGGTGACTAGCAATATAAATTGCGCAATATAACAAATAGAACTAGATACTTAGTGTGCAAATTTATTCAAGTCCATGACGGGAGGCAATAAATGAGATTAAGCTCAGCATTCGTCAAACTACCGTTACGTTTTGACATTGAGCGATTGGCGAGTGAAGCAACGCAGTTCTCTGAAGCTGAGTGGGTGTATCACCCTCTTAGGAAAATTGGTAACACGGCATTGCCGCTTATTTCGGTTAATGGTGAGATTAATAACCTGTTCGAAGGTGAAATGAAGCCTACAGTAGCGCTTGAACACTGCCCTTATATTCGTCAGGTTATCTCGTCATTTAACACTGTGGTTGGTCGATCAAGGTTGATGCGACTTAAAGCAGGGTGTGATGTTCCGGCACATAGCGATGGAAATTATTCCTGGAGAAACCGGCTACGCATTCACATACCGATTATTACTCAGCCTGACGTAATTTTTTCATCAATTGGCAATATAGATGTCCACATGGCAGCAGGCGACGCTTGGATATTTGATAATTGGAGACAACACGCCGTTTATAACCGAAGTGATGTTGATAGAATTCACCTCGTTATCGACACAGTTGGCTCACCTGAATTCTGGAAAATAATCAAATCGGGGTGGGACCCAGCTCATTCAGAAGAAGGCCACGTTAAAACCGTTAAGTATCACGCGTTTGATAAAGCAGCGGCTGAGAGTCTGCTTGCTCTAGAACGTTTCAACTCACTACCGGTCCGATCGCCGGATGAAGTTAACAATATGCTCAACGAACTTCTTGATGAACTAGATGGGTTTCAGAAGTCATCACCAAAATTGTTTTCGCAGCTAGTCGAAGAAATTGAGGTATTCAAGCAAAATTGGCATAGTTATTGGGCGCTATACTGGGATTTCGTTGAGTATATCCCGCAATATGAACAGCTTGTTAAAGGCTTTAAAACCAAACTCAAACCTTTACTAGAGAATGCCAAATTCGACAGTAATGAGGCAGATGTATATACGGTGATGGCTGCTTGGATAACAAGCATGACAGATATTACTGCGCAACGAAGGCATGATCAGCATAGCTCTGAAGCAGGGCCTGCTGCGCCGCAAAGCAACCTGAGAGCAGCAGACATACTTCAATCTGTATCAGGACTTTCTCTAAAAGAGTACATGGAAGAGTTTAAACTACCTACCTTTAAGAAGCCTATTTTTATTGTCGCCGCGCCGCGGTCTGGTAGCACGATGCTTTTTGAGGCCTTGCAACGCAATAGAGATTTTTGGACAATTGGGGACGAGAGCCACCGTGAAGTTGAATCGATCCCCACACTTCACCCTTCTAATCGAGGCTTTGAATCAAATGAGCTTGCGATTGACGATTATACGCCGGAAATTGGCATGCGTTTGATGGAGGCCTTTATGAGTCGACTTCAAAATGCTGGCGGGAGTGGCTACGAGCAAACTCCGCAAGAATACCAACCATCTTCAATACGGTTTTTGGAAAAAACCCCGAAAAATGCTTTGAGAATTGCTTTTTTTCGCGAGATGTTTCCAAATGCCAAATTTATCTATCTCTATCGCTCTGCGCGGTCGAATATTGGTAGCATGATTGACGCTTGGCAGTCGCAGAAATTTGTCACTTATAAAAATTTGCCCGATTGGGACGGATTAAATTGGTCACTCTTACTTCCAAAAGGTTGGCGCGCAATGCGTGGTCGCTCTTTAGCTGAGGTTGCCGCTTGGCAATGGGCGGCTACAAATCAAAAAATAATGCAAGACCTTTCTAAGCTGCCACAAACGGATTGG
Organism: uncultured Caulobacterales bacterium; assembly: GCA_964534845.1. GTDB lineage: Bacteria > Pseudomonadota > Alphaproteobacteria > Caulobacterales > Maricaulaceae > CALCKU01. Next base: position 28,263 of record CAZHPV010000018.1, on the reverse strand, counting down.
ACCAAAGTAAGTTATGAGGATTTGATTGATGCACCCGCCGTAACGCTTCAGAAGCTCTGCCAATTCGCGGAAGTACCATTCGGCCCAAGAATGGAGATATTTGGAAGGCAAGGATTTCCACAATCACGCTACACGTTGACAGCGCCAGAAAAACAGAAATGGCTTAGACATGAAAAGGATATTTGTGCGGCTGAGGCAATGTTTTTGAGTATTGAAAAAAAGACAAATGAATTTTCGTAGAATCCCATCATCTAATGATTTAGTAATCTATTCCGATCGCGCGTCTTTCCGAACGCGTAAGTCGCGTACGTATTATTGGCGTTGGGGTAATCTCTACCTTTTTGCCATACCGTTTTATAAACAACAGCGAGCAAAATTGAGCGCTGGCTAATGTCCCCTAAGGGACATTAGCCACATTAACACTGTAGCAAAAAAGTCAGGCGTAGCAGGACGCCGCGCGGCTTAGGCCGCTTTTTTCTTAAAGCCGCGATTAACCAGCGCTTCTGCCACTTGCACGGCGTTGAGGGCTGCGCCTTTGCGCAGATTGTCAGAGACACACCACATATTCAGCGTATTGTCCTGCGTGCTGTCTTCGCGGATACGCGAGACAAAGGTCGCAAATTCACCGACGCACTCAACGGGTGTTATATAACCCCCGTCTTCGCGCTTATCGACAACCATCAGGCCGGGGCTTTCGCGTAGGATATCACGCGCCTCGTCGGCGGAGAGTTCTTCTTGAAATTCTATATTGAGCGCTTCGGCATGACCGACAAAGGTTGGCACCCGCACACAGGTCGCGGTGACCTTGATAGACGGGTCGAGAATTTTCATCGTCTCGGCCTTCATTTTCCATTCTTCTTTGGTATCGCCGCTATCCATAAACACATCAATATGCGGAATGACATTAAAGGCGATCTGCTTGGTGAAATTATGCGGCTTAAGATCGTCATTAGAATAAATGCCTTTGGTTTGCAGCCAAAGCTCGTCCATGTTTTTCTTACCCCCGCCAGAGACAGATTGGTAAGTCGAAACGACAACGCGTTTGATTTTAGCGCGCTCATGGAGTGGCTTAAGCGCTACGACCATTTGAATGGTCGAGCAGTTCGGATTGGCGATAATACCCTTCTTTGTGTACTCCATAACCGCATCGGCGTTCACTTCGGGCACAATCAGAGGCACGTCAGGGTCCATGCGCCACGCGCTGGAATTATCAATCACAACCGCGCCGGCCTTGGCGATTTTCGGGGACCAGTCTTTAGAAACGCCCCCGCCTGCGCTCATCAGGCAGATATCGACTTTGGAAAAGTCAAATGTCTCAAGGTCATGGCATTTCAGTGTCGTGTCACCATAACTCACCTCGCGCCCAACGGAGCGCCGCGAGGCTACAGCGTAAACCTCGTCGACCTCAAGATTGCTCTCGGCTAAAATCGTGAGCATTTCGGTTCCCACATTGCCGGTTGCGCCGACGATTGCAAAACGATGTCCCATTTTAGCCTCCTATTCCATTGGTTAAAGCGCGGGAGATGTAAGCTAAAAGGGCGCAAGGTGCAAGCCCCAATACACACGCTGTGAACGCGACCATCAATTGGGCCCAAAGGCGTTGCTATAATTACCGCAATCAAGGCTTTAATTTTGCATATGAATTTTATATAGAAACGGGCAAAGGCGCCCCGTAGATAACGGATAGGCCAAATAGAGATAGAGGAACAGTCATGCTGCGTCATTTTACACATATTGTGAGCGCGTTTTTCATGCTCTCATTAAGCGGTTTATCCGCTTGCGGCGGGGATCGCAAAACTACCCCTGACCTTGCAAAAGACACATTAAGCCTTGAGATACAAAAGAAATTCCCTGTCACGCTTAACAAGGTGGGTGAAGGCGTCTGGGTACATACCTCCTCTTATACATTTCCGGGGTCGAAAGCTGTGCCGTCAAACGGGCTGGTTATCGAAGAAGCTGACGCGCTGACACTAGTGGATACGGCTTGGGGCGAAATCGCGACCTTATCCTTATTGGAAGTGATTAAGACCGATCTCAAAAAGCCTGTTACCAAAGTTGTATTGACCAATCATCATTATGACCGATTAGCGGGCGTTGACCTGCTTGAAGCCCGCGGTGCCACGATCTACACCCATCCCGAGACGCCCAACCAAGCGGCCAAGATTGGGGGCGCTGTGCCCAACACATCTGTCGCCGCGCTTAAATCACCCAAATCCCGCACCAAGATTGGCTCCATTGAAGTCGCCTATCCGGGACCGGGATACAGTTCTGATAATCTGGTTGTATATGTCCCGGCTGAGAAAATACTCTTTGCGGGAAGCGCTGTTATGGGCGCGGGCAGTACATCACTGGGCAATGTGGAAGACGCGCAAACCAAGGATTGGCCCGCCAGTTTAAACTGGGTCAAACAAACCTATCCCGATACACGTCTCGTCGTCCCCGCCCACGGCAAAGGCTCCAATCTGGGCCTGATTAATGAAACCCTTAGCTTATTAGCCAAGGCGGTCAATAGCCGTTCGGATAAGGACGCGCCCAAAAAGGATAAGCCATAGCCACACGCTTAGGGCTGGCGTAAGATTTTCTCCACCGCTTTACCGCGCGCGAGCTCATCGACAAGCTTGTCCATATATCGGATATCTCGCATGACAGGCTCAACTATATCCTCGACCCGTACGCCGCAGACCACGCCTTTAATCAAAACCCGATTGGTATTGGGTACGGGCGCAGCGTTAAAGAAATCTTCCAAAGAGGTTTCATCACTAATGGCAGATTGCACACCCGCTTCATCATATCCGGTAAGCCAATGAATAATCGCATCGACCTCGGCTTTCGTCCGCCCCTTCTTTTCCGCTTTGGCAATATAAAGCGGATAAATCTTGGCAAAGGCCATTAAATAAATACGTGGCTTAGTCATAACGGGCTTATAACCTGATAAGCAGGCCGCTGTTAAATAAAATTCCCGGCGCTACGCACCTGTTTTAGCGCGGCCAGATTATCCACATCAATCAATGTGCGTAACGCCGCACTTGGCCCTTTAATCTTTGCGCGCATATCCGCCAAAGTGTCCTCATGCGACCACCGCACATCGTCAAACATATCGGCGCGTACGGGGCCGTTAAGACCGATCAACCAAAAGCCGCCATCATCGGCTGGCCCAAAGACCGCTTCATGTGAGCGTAATTTTCTGAAAGCCGTGGCAATATCGCATGCGCTTACTTGCGGACAATCCGTCCCGATAGCAAGTGTCGGCCCTTTATTGACGAAAACAGCCCCCAATCGCGGGGAGAGAGAGCCGGAGACTTGCGGGATTTGCGCCACACCTCGCCATTCTGGTACAGCGCCGAGCATCACCGCGGGCGTCACAGCTAAAATCGTATCCCAACGCGGGTCTTGGACACGCCGCAGAACGGTGGCGATCATGGCCCGGTAAAGTCGCAAAGCATGAACCTTACCAATATCCTTGGCCAGACGGGTTTTAGCCTTACCAAGCTGCGGGGCTTTGGCCATTACAAATAAGGTGGGCCTTATCATAAAATATCCTTATAACGGCTCAATATAGGTCTGGTTTAGGTGCTCGATTTTCTCACCCGCCTTATAGGCTTTCCATAAACGGAAATTACGACGCGTGCGGGCCTTAAATCCGTCGCGCTTATAGGCACTGACATCCGTTTGTATTTGCGCGCCAAGCCGTCTTAAGCGCCGAGACCCAAAACGGGCTTTAAACCGGTCGATCAAATCCACATCTTCAAATAAAGGCAAATCATTATATCCACCCAAAGCGTCATACATCTCTTTTGAGATCAGCAAGGCCTGATCACCATAGGGCAAGTGCCAGAAGATATTTCTCAATCCAACGACAAATTCCATCATCCGGCCTTGCCAGATATGTGTATCGGCCCCGAACTGAAAATAGGCCGCCTTTTGTGGAATACGCTCTATATGCTCCCCGACCAATGTCATCCAATTTTCAGGAAGGCGGGAATCGCAATGGATGAACAAATACCACTGCGTATCATCTGCCCATTTCGCACCGCGGGCCAATTGGGAACCCCGTCCTTTAAAGCCGCGCACAAATCGCACGTTATAAGCCGCAGCCTTTTTTAAGGTCTGGTCGCTCGACCCGCCGTCACTCACCACGATACGCCCCGTACGGCCTGAAAGCTGGTCTAGCAATATAGGTAAATGGGTTTGCGAATTCAAAGTGGGTATAACCGCACAAACTGATCTTAATACTCTCATCACCCGGCTTTCACAAATTAAGCGGTCTTATAGCAAATCAAATAGATGTGTCTTTAAAAATTTCGGCAAAAAATCGGGACTATTTTTAGAAAAAACCATAAAAAAACCGGCGCATAAAGCGCCGGCTATTAAAGATAAACCCGTATATTGGCGGGTTAGTTATCTTCTGTTTTCGTTTCGCTCACTGTATCTACAGGAGCCGCGTCATTTAAAACAACGGTTACGTCCGTTGCCTCAGTCTGCACAGGCGCCGAAGTTTGAACTTTTGGAGCCTCGCGCAAGGTAATTTTGCAAAACAGGCCGTTACTTATCACATCGCCTGTGCACTCGCTAACACCGAGCTGCTGACCATCATATGTCGGATCATTTCTATAGGCTTCTTCACGAATTTGCACGAGGCAAACCTGATCACCTGTTGGAAGATCAAAAACCGACCCGCCTTCATATTCACAATCAGCTTCACTACCGATAGCGAATGCCGGCGTGGCGAATGTCATGACCGTGACACCAGCAAGGATTGCGCCTAAACGTAAATTTTTCATATGTTACTCCTAAATAACAAGATGGTCCTTTTAACAGACCTTGTGCGACCAAAAAAGACCCTTTACTGCAAAAAATGCAGGAATCAGGCCAAATTATTCATATGCCAAAAATGACACCCGACTGGACGTTTGAACGCAAAGCCAAAAAACTCGCCAAAAGTGAGCGCTTTGCCATATGCGGCGTTGACGAAGCCGGACGGGGTCCTTTAGCTGGGCCTGTGGTGGCTTGTGCTGTCATTTTAAATCCGCGTAAATATCCATCGGGACTATGTGACAGTAAAATTTTGTCAAAAAAAAGACGGGAAGCCCTCTACAGTGAAATTTTGCAGCTCGCAGATGTTGGCATAGCTATCGCTGAACCCGAAGAAATAGACAGGCTCAACATCCTTCATGCCAGTCTTAGCGCTATGCAGCGTGCCATTCTCGATCTCCCCCAGACATCGTCCCATGCCCTGATTGACGGAAATCACGCCCCGCCTTGCTGCCCGGATGTGTCAATATCCTATACGCCTGTCGTCAAAGGCGACAATCGTAGCCTCTCGATCGCCGCAGCCTCCATTATCGCCAAAGTCACGCGCGATCAGATAATGGAAAATGCAGACCGTAGATTTCCAGGATATGGTTTTGCACAACATAAAGGCTACGCAACCCCCCAACACCGGGAGGCGTTAATCCGTCTGGGGCCCTGCCCTATACACCGCTTTAGTTTCGCCCCCGTTCGAGACCAGATAAACGCTAGGTGAGTGTACTTATATTGAGCGTATTGGTTGAACCGCCCTCGCCAAAAGGTATGCCGGCGACGGTAATGACTATATCCCCTTTGGATAATCCAAGTGATGATTTCGCAATGGATTCAACCATTTTAAGCATATCATCAAAACCTGACGGATCCTCGGTAACCACGGCCTGTAGCCCCCATGATAACATTAATCGGCGCGCAGTCTTTAAATGGGGCGTCAGGGCTAATATTCTCGAATTTGGCCTAACGCGTGACAGACGCAGAGCGGTTGCCCCTGAGGTCGTGTAACCCAATATAGCTTTAGCATCCAATATATCGACTATCCCGCTAAGCGCCCCGCTAATGGCGTCTTCGGGCTTGGACTTATAGGCCAGCCCAACATCCCTGAAATATCGCCAATATTCCGGATCGGATTCAACCGCCCTCATAATTCTGTCCATAATAGCTACCGCTGTAGCCGGGTGGCGACCCACCGCCGTCTCAGCAGATAGCATGACCGTATCCGCTCCTTGGTAAATCGCCGTAGCAACGTCAGAGGCTTCTGCGCGGGTTGGAGTCGGCGCATCAATCATACTTTCCAACATGTGGGTCGCGACGATAACAGGTTTACCCAATGCCCGGCATTTACGAATGATAGCCCGTTGCACTATCGGGACTTGTTCGAGTGGTAATTCAACACCGAGGTCCCCGCGCGCTACCATGGCCGCATCTGCCTGCTCTAAAATATCATCAAGATTTTCTACAGCTGAGGGTTTTTCAATTTTAACAATTATACCCGCCTTATTGCCTATGATAGCGCGGGCATCCGTTACATCTTTTTTGGTTTGCACAAAGGATAAGGCAATAAAATCTACATTCTGAGAGAGCGCAAAAGCCATATCATCACGGTCCTTATCCGTCATGGCCGATATCGGTAGGACTGCATTTATAACGTTTATGCCTTTGCGATCAGATAAAGTTCCGGGAACATCTATACGCGCCTTTATCGTTGTCCCATCATTTGAAAGCACGGTGACCTGTAATTTACCGTCGTCAAATTTAAGGATGGTCCCGGCAACACATGTATTCATCAATTCAGGATGGGGCATGTATATATGACCCCCATGCCCCTCGCCGTCGCCCAATTCTATATTGATCGTTTCACCATATTTAAGTTCAATGGAGCCGCCTTTAAACTGACCGCAGCGTAATTTCGGCCCCTGCATATCGGCGACGATGGTAATGGGTTGGCCGGTCCGCTTTTCGATATCTCGTATTGTTTTAACATTCCGGGCGTGGTCTTCATGACTACCATGGGAGAAGTTCAAGCGAAACGCATCGACGCCCGCTACATGTAACAAATTTAAAATTTTGGGGGCACGACTGGCAGGGCCTAAAGTCGCTAATATTTTAGCAGAACGTAATCTCATTATGTAATTTACCTGTTATAAGGTGAAAATGCCTGTTTAGCGTTTCATTATAAATTATATCTCATATTAGCCTTATCCCGTCTCGAATTACCTTGGCAAGCAATTCACCCAAGAAAACCCCGCAGGCTATAGATTTGTTAACCTCTCCTAACAAAGTCTTAAAATCATAATTATTTCACAGACTTAAACCTTTTCGTAAGCAAATCAGAGACATTGATTCATCTAACATAGAATCACTGACTTCAGGCCGGCTGTGGGGCGGCGAAAAGGGACGTTAATTGCAAAAGACTACAGATAAAAACATGACAGACCTACCTTTAAACCAGATTATTCAAGGCGATTGCGTCGCTGGAATGAACGCTTTACCAGAACAAAGCGTGGACTTAGTCTTTGCCGATCCACCCTATAATTTGCAACTCGGCGGAGACTTATCGCGACCAGACAATTCGGCGGTCAATGGTGTTACTGAAGACTGGGATCATTTTGATACGATGGATGCCTATGATCTGTTTACCCATGACTGGCTTAAAGCGGCCCGTCGCATCCTAAAACCCAATGGAAGTTTATGGGTCATTGGCAGCTATCATAATATCTTCCGTGTCGGAACCGTATTACAGGATCAATTATTCTGGATACAAAATGATATTATCTGGCGCAAAACCAATCCCATGCCCAATTTTCGCGGTACACGGTTTACCAATGCCCATGAAACCCTCATATGGGCGACAAAAACCGAAAATGCCCGGCCGACATTTCACTATGATGCCATGAAAATGTTAAATGACGGCGTTCAAATGCGCTCAGATTGGACGCTTCCGATTTGTACGGGACGCGAACGCCTAAAAAAGTCCGATGGTACAAAAGCCCACCCAACTCAAAAACCTGAAAGCCTCCTGCACCGTGTGATAATGGCGACCTCAAACCCGGGAGATATCATTGTTGATCCCTTTTTCGGGACAGGCACAAGCGGCGCGGTTGCCAAAAAACTCGGGCGATCCTTTATCGGTTTCGAAATGGAAGAAGACTATATCATCCATGCCCAGCGCCGTATTGATAAAATAGATACCGCCATGCCCTCAAACTATGCTGTAACAGCCTCTAAACGCAAAGCCCCGCGTATCCCCTTTGGTACTCTGCTGGAACGCGGATTGATAAATGTTGGCACCAAGCTTTTTAGCGCAAATGGGAAATATGAAGCCCAAGTGCGAGCCGATGGCAGTCTAGTAAGCGGGGCGATTAAGGGCTCTATCCATCAGGTCGGAGCGAAGGTTCAAAAAGCTGAAGCCTGTAATGGCTGGACATTCTGGCATTTTAAAACCCCGCAAGGCCTGACCCAGATTGACGCCTTACGCTCTATCATCCGTGCGGAAATAGACGAAACAGCATAATAAAATGAAGACTTAAGGTTACAGGCTTATGCGGAAGGGTCGCTTCCCGCTCACCTAGACAGGCTCGACTGTGAGTGTTGTGCCTTTTACCGACACGACACGCAATTCATCACCTGATTTCGCATTACCCTCATGCATAAAGGCGCGCCATTGTGTATCGCCAACCTGAACGCGGCCCAAACCGGTATCGAAGTCAGCAATAGCCCTTACACGCATACCAATCATAGAACGCGCCCGGTCATTCAGGTCTGAGGGCGCCCCGCCTTTAATCTTGGGCCGGATATGGGTATGTCCGACGAATAATAAAACCGTCGATAATAACACAAAGAGGATAAGCTGCATTTCCCAGCCAAGAGGCAGGATATAGACTAATAGCCCGACAATTATGGCCGCGACTGCAGGCCAGAGAATATAAGTCGTCCCTGTTACGAGCTCGAATATGAACAACAGAACAGCCAAAATAATCCATTTTGTGCCGGTCATACTCTCAAAAAGATTTACGATAGCTTCCATGCTAGCGCCCTATTTCTTCTTAGGGCTGGTACCTTTACCGCCCTCAAGCAAGGCCCCCAGACCGCCAACAGTGGCCGCCAGTGATGAAAGCTCGGCTGGTACAATGACGGTTTTCTGATTAGGCGAAGCGGCAAGCTGCCCAAAAGCTTTCACATATTCTTGGGCCACGAAATAATTCACCGCATTCACATCGCCGCGCGCAATCGCCGTACTGACCATTTCCGTCGCTTTAGCCTCGGCTAAGGCCTCACGCTCACGCGCCTCCGCGTCAAGGAATGCGGCTTCCTTACGACCTTCGGCCTCTCTAACGGCAGCCTCTTTCTCGCCTTCGGCCTTCAGGATCTGGCTTTGCTTTTGACCTTCCGCCATCAAAATATCGGCACGCTTTTCCCGCTCGGCTTTCATTTGCTTATTCATAGCCTGCGTAATATCGGCGGGCGGCGAGAGGTCTTTGATCTCGATACGTGTGACCTTCGTTCCCCACGGATCGGTCGCCTGATCAATCACATTTAGGAGCTTGGCATTAATTTCGTCGCGCTTGGATAGCGTTTCATCAAGGTCCATAGACCCAACAACTGTCCGCACATTTGTTAAGCACAAATTCTTAATCGCATTATCCAGACTATTCACCTCATAGGCCGCCATACGGGCATCAACCACCTGAATAAACACAACAGCATCGGCTGTGACCATGGCATTATCCTTGGTAATCACATCCTGTGAAGGAATATCAATCACGCGCTCGCGCATGTTCATTTTATAGCCGATAGATTCAAAAAACGGCACGATAAAAGAGAGGCCCGGTTTGAGCGTGCGCACATATTTACCAAATTGTTCTACAGTATATTCCATACCCTGCGGCACGGCTTTAACCGTCTTAAAAACAGTTACAACAATTAGAACGACCAATAAAATTGGTAAAAATTCACCTACGCTCATAAGCTTACTCCCCTTTTATAAATGGTAAATTGACGACTATAAGTTCTCCAGAACAAAATCTGCCGACGATACCCGAAACTCTCCGCCCTCTTCGACATGCAAGGCTTCAACAACGCCGTCATTAACAACCATAGCGTAACGTTGAGAGCGCACACCCATACCAAAACCGGAAGCGTCCAGCTCAAGGCCTATCGCTTTCGTAAAGGCGCCATTCCCATCAGCCAGCATCTGCATTTCTGATGTCACGCCCTGCTCTTTACCCCAAGCGTCCATAACAAACACATCATTAACAGCGAGGCACGCAATATTGTCAAAACCCTGATCGGAAAAATCCTGCGCGCGCTTCTTGAAACTCGGCAAGTGCTTGGCCGAACATGTCGGTGTAAAAGCACCCGGCACAGCAAAAAGTGCGACACGTTTTCCGGCGCATAATTCTTGGGTGGTAATAGGTGCGGGTCCGTCCGCCGTCATGGTGGTGAAAGTAGCCGCCGGTAATGTGTCTCCAACTTTAAGCGTCATAAATCCTCGTCTGCAATGTGTTAACAATATCAAAGTAATATGGGGCGAATCTAGAAAAATACAAGTCCTCATAAGTGCGCTAGTTGATTGTTTTCTAAATTCCGACCATCATTGATTTATGCGAAAACCCGAGACATTATCCCTAAAAGGTAAGCTATTGATCGCCGCTCCCGATATGAAAGATCCGCGGTTTGCGAATGCTGTGATTTATATTTGCGACCATAATGCCGAGCACGCAATGGGACTGGTCATAAATAAAACAAAAGGAACACTCAATCTCGCCGATATGTTTGACCAAATTGGTATTGAGGGGTCTCTGCAAGTTGCCAATTCGCCCGTGCTGGAAGGCGGACCAGTAGATATTGACCGCGGATTTGTTTTACATACGCCGGATTACACCGCTACCAGTTCAGTTTTTCTAAGCGGATCACTCCGCATGACAGCGACGAAGGACATTCTGGAAAGCCTTGTGCTAAAAGATAAAGCGCCGCAAAAAGCCGTGCTTGCCGTAGGATATTCGGGCTGGACGGGCGGGCAAATTGAAGAAGAAATAAAGCAAAATGCCTGGTTTATCGCCGAAGGGGATGAAGCCCTGATATATGATACGGATATGGGTAATAAATGGCGTAAAGCCCTCGCCAGCTTGGGCATAAAGCCCGAAAGACTTTCACCCGATAGCGGTCTCGCCTAACCTGTCTCTTGGCGCCTTAAACGGAGCGTTATATCGGCACGCCATTTTCAAAACAAAATTCGACGACTTTGTCGCGTAACGTAGACAAGCGCGTTTCTATTGTAATATTCGGAGCAATCATTTCGTATAATTTGGCCGCATCAAGGGCCAATAACATATGTTTGACTGGCCCAATGCCCGTGACCGGCATGGAAAGGCTCTGATACCCCAAAGCCACAAGACAGGCGGCTTCCAAGGGGCGACCCGCTATTTCTCCGCATACAGAGACTGGCGTATTATTGCGCTTACAGCCGTCCGCTATAAATTTCAGTATCGACAAGGCCGCCGGATGTAGAGGGTCATAACGGTCCGCAACCCGCATATTATCGCGGTCAGCCGCAAAGAAAAATTGCATAAGATCATTCGCGCCCACAGAGACAAAATCCGCGTGATCACACATAGCGTTGATTTGCCAAGCCAGTGACGGGGTTTCCAGCATAACCCCTATCTCGACTTTATTGGGCATGTCATGGCCCATTTTAGAGGCGCGCTCCATTTCACGGTCCCATAATTTGCGCGCCGCAATAAATTCGTCAATCGTCGTGACCATCGGGAACATGACCCTTAAATGCTGGCCCGCCCCGGCGGCAATAAGGGCGCGGAGTTGGTATCGCATAAGGCCGGGACGGTCGAGCGCAATACGAATAGCCCGCCAGCCAATGGCCGGGTTTTCTTCAGGTACGGGGTCAATATAGGGCAATATCTTATCGCCCCCCAAATCAAGTGTCCTAAAGGTAACCGGCCGGTCGCCCGCGGCATCAATCGCCTTTCGGTATAGTTCCGTTTGCTCCTTAAGTTTGGGCATGAACTCTGAAACCATAAACTGAAATTCGGTCCTAAACAGGCCAATACCATCCGCTCCTAATAAATCCAATTGCGGCAAATCCACTAATAAGCCAGCATTTAATTGCAAAGAAATATGCTGCCCGTCTACGGTTTTAGCTGGCAGATGTTTGACCGATTCAAAGGCCTTGGCAAGCTCGCCGCGAATATTCATACGTAAATGAAAACTCGCAATTTGGGTTTCGAGCGGCCTGATTTCTACCATGCCGCGTTCCCCGTCAACCAAGACGAAATCACCCGTTGCAATCCGGTCCAGAACCCCCTCCACCCGGCCAATAAGAGGAACGCCCAAGGCGCGGCAAATGATAGAGGTATGGCTCGACATTGCGCCTTCCTCAATGACTATACCGCGTATTTTATTGCGGTCATAATCAAGGAGTTCTGCCGGGCCAATGTCGCGTGCGAAAATCACGGCATCATTAGATATATTCTTATTACCCGGCCCAAGAGCTTCACCTGACAACGCCCGCATAAGCCGATTGGCAAGGTCTTCAAGATCGTTTAGGCGCGCCCGAATATAAGGGTCATTGACCTTTTTAAGTCTGGCACGATGTTCATTTCTCACCCGTTCAACAGCCGCTTCCGATGTGAGACCCGAATGGACAGCCTCGCGTAAACGCCCGACCCATTTCCGGTCATAGGCAAACATGCGGTAGCTCTCATATATCTCCTTTGAAGCCCGTGAAATCGTCGCAACATTTCCGCTCACCAACGCATCAACGGAGGCGCGCAATTTACTAATGGCTTCTTCTAACCTGATTTCTTCAACCGCTATATTTTCTGCCAGAAGATTTGAGGGACCAATATGAGGCACATGCAAATAGGCATGTCCTTCGGACAAGCCGTCCGCAAAAGCCACACCCGTAATCGTTTCAGGTTTGACAGGATTAAGCGAAATGCCCTTCAAGGCGGCCTTTGATCCCCCCATACGTTCATCATCGACAATAATTTCAGCCAAAACCATGGCAACGGTAAGGAGGTCTTCGACTTCCTCTTCATTAAATTCCCGGGACGCTTCACTCTGGACAACCAAGACACCCAAAGTGCGTCCGCCGCGTAATATTGGGACCCCCAGAAAAGACTTGAACGGATCCTCGCCTGTCTCCGGACGATATGAGAAAAGCGGATGAGACGGCGCATCGGCCAGATTTAAGGGCCGGGCTGTTAAAGCGACATGACCAACAAGGCCTTCACCGGGTTTCAAACGTGTTTTATGAACGGCAGACTTTTTAAGGCCCTTTGTGGCTGAAAGCTCTAATTCATCCCCTGCCCGCCGGAGATAAATAGACGCCACTTTAACACGCATGGAATTGGAAATAGCCGCGACAAAAGCATTTAAGCGCTCCTTAACGGACTCCGTTCCAGCCATAGCCGCTCGGATTTCCCGCATTAATCTTGGCGGCTTGGTTATAATTTCAGCGTCCCGGCTCATGGCGCTCCTATACAATAGTTTTACGCAAGAGTCCCGATTTCCGTGATAAAATTTATCCTAAGCATTAAAATCGCCTAAAATTTCATCACTCCAAAGCATTTCAATACGGGAAAAATAAGCAAAAAAAACCCGCCGTGAAAGACGGGTAATTATACCATTTTTATAATGGCCTTAAGGGATTAAGCGTCCTCGCTCACATTTTCCGCATTGCGAGCATGATCAATAGCCCCTTTTGCAGATTCGTCGCGATCGACAAATTCGATAACCGCCATTGGCGCATTATCACCATAGCGAAAGCCGGCTTTCATAATGCGAATATAGCCGCCTTGACGATCTTTATAGCGCGGTCCCAAGACTTCAAAAAGCTTGCGTGACTGCTCTTGATTGCGCGTTCTGGCAATTGCGATACGGCGAGAGTTCAAATCGCCTTTTTTGGCCAATGTCACCAATTTTTCAACAAATGGGCGCAGTTCCTTGGCTTTTGGCAAAGTCGTTACGATCTGCTCATGCTCAATCAGGCTGGAAGCCATATTGGCAAACATCGCCTTACGATGACTAGCCGTGCGGTTTAATTTACGATGGGCAATGCGGTGGCGCATGGCGTTATCCTTTTTTTCTACTAATTTGACCTAGATATGGTCGTCATATTTTTTGGCAAGTTCTTCAATATTTTCAGGCGGCCAGTTCGGGGCATCCATACCCAGATGCAATCCCATAGCGGCCAAAACTTCCTTGATTTCATTCAAGGATTTACGTCCGAAATTGGGTGTACGCAGCATTTCGGCTTCCGATTTCTGAATAAGATCGCCAATATAGACAATATTGTCATTCTTCAAACAATTGGCCGAACGCACTGAAAGCTCTAATTCGTCAACCTTACGCAGAAGCGCCGGGTTAAAGTCAAGCTCTGGCTTGTCGTCCTGACGGATACTGTCTTCAGGGTCATCGAAGTTAACAAAAACCTGAAACTGGTCTTGCAAGATACGGGCAGCCACAGCCACCGCATCTTCTGGCGTGACCGCACCGTTAGTTTCAATATCGATAATCAACTTATCATAATCCAGAACCTGACCTTCGCGCGTATCTTCAACGCGGTAAGCCACGCGTTTAACCGGCGAGTAAAGCGCATCAACCGAGATCAACCCAATCGGAGCATCCTCTGGACGGCTGGCAGAGGCCGGTACATAGCCTTTACCTGTTGAAACGGTCAGTTCCATACGAATATCCGCGCCTTCATCTGCTGTGCAGATAAGGTGATCCGGGTTTAAAATTTCGACGTCGGCTGTCTCTTCAATGTCAGCGCCTGTCACGGGGCCAGCCCCTGTCTTTTTCAAGAGCAGACGTTTGGGGCCTTCACTATGCATACGCACAGCCAAACCTTTTATATTCAGAACAATATTTGTAACGTCTTCCAGCACACCCGGAATAGACGTAAACTCATGCACAATACCGTCTATCTGAACGGCGGTTACCGCTGCACCCTGCAAGGATGACAACATAACACGACGCAGAGCATTGCCCAAAGTCATACCAAATCCGCGCTCCAAGGGTTCTGCCGTTACAACAGCCTGACGGAGTGGGTCACGACCCGGCTCAATTTCAGGATTAATGGGTCGGATGAGTTCTTGCCAATTTTTCTCGATCACAATATTGCCTCTTACGGTCTAGGCATGCCTTAATCGACATGCGTAAAAATTTCGTCCGAACAATGCCGGACAGATAAGTGCTACGGTTAAACCCGACGGCGCTTAGGGGGACGACAGCCATTATGTGGAATGGGCGTAACGTCACGAATTGTCGTAATTGTAAACCCGGTGGCCTGTAAGGCTCGCACGGCGCTCTCGCGCCCTGAACCTGGCCCGTTTACATTTACTTCCAGCGTAGTCATACCGTGGTCTTGTGCCTTGCGGCCTGCTTCTTCAGCAGCAACCTGAGCGGCATAAGGGGTTGATTTACGCGAGCCTTTAAAGCCCATCGCCCCGGCACTACACCACGCAATTGTATTGCCCTGTGCATCCGCAATGGTAATCATGGTGTTATTAAATGTCGAATTCACATGCGCCACACCGGAGGTAATATTTTTCCGGTCGGCGCGACGAACGCGTCCTGGTTCTTTAGCCATAACCTTATCCTACTTTTTCTTACCGGCGATCGGCTTGGCCGGGCCTTTACGTGTACGGGCATTTGTATGGGTCCGTTGGCCACGTACAGGCAGTCCCCGACGATGGCGCAGACCACGATAATTACCCATATCCATCAGCCGCTTGATATTTTGCGAAACTTCACGGCGCAGATCACCCTCGACGAGGTGATTAGCGTCAATGGTTTCACGCACTTTCAGAACTTCGGCATCCGTCAGATCGTGTACACGACGCTCACTGGAAATACCCACAGTTTCGCAGATTGACTTGGATTTGGCCGGGCCAATACCATGAATATATGTCAGCGCGATTTCTACGCGCTTATTTGTCGGAATGTTTACACCCGCAATACGTGCCACACTGGCCTCCTTAAATCTATATTCCCGCCAAACCTGCTACAAGCTGCCTATTTGCATTCTTCCATGACAAAGAGGCGGATAGCTTGAAAACATCCGCGAAAGCGGGTCTTATAGCCTTGATATAAAATACGTCAAGCATGTTTAGCCACGCAATGACGTTTGTTTATGCCTTCCCAAAAATACGGCTCCAAAATGATGGTTTTTTTGCCGTATCCACCTTCAAATTATTATCTAAAACCCCTGAAATCTCTTTGGCTACGCTCTCTATATCCGCCATACCGTCGACTTCGACCAATTTGCCCTGAGTCGAGTAATAAGGCAGAAGCGGCGCGGTCTGTTCATTGTAATTTCCGAGCCTGATTTTAAAGCTTTCGGGATTATCGTCTTTGCGGCCCTCTTCTTTAAAGCGATTAGTGATTCGGGCTATAAGCGCGTCGTCATCCACGCGCAGCCGAATAACTCTATCAACCTCCATAGCGCGCTTTTCCAGAGTTTCGTCTAAAGCTTCTGCCTGCGCGACGGTTCGCGGAAACCCGTCAAAGATAAAACCTGCCGCATTCGGATTAGCGCCCAATTGTTCCTCGATCAAAGCAATGACTATTTCGTCGGACACGAGATCGCCCCGGTCCATAATACCGGCGACTGTTTTGCCTAGCTCTGTGCCTGACTCCCGGGCTGCCCGCAACATATCCCCGGTGGAGAGCTGTAAAAAATTGCGCTCGGAGACGAGGCGTTTCGCTTGCGTCCCCTTACCTGCCGCTGGCGGGCCAAATAAAACAATATTCATATTCTCCCCTACTTCTTGCGCCTACGCATGCGGGACTTCTTAATCAATCCCTCATATTGATGCGCGATCAGATGCGACTGGATTTGCGCAACAGTATCAAGTGTAACAGAGACAATAATCAAAAGGCTCATGCCTCCGATTAACATCGCCACAGAGGCGGGTATGGCTTTGTTTTGAGCAATGATATATTCGGGCAAGACACAGACAAAAGCCACGTAAAGCGCACCGATAAATGTTAGGCGTGAAAGCACGTAAGAGAGATGTTGAGCCGTGCGCTCACCCGGTCGAATACCCGGCAGGAAGCCGCCATTTTTACGAAGATTATCCGCCACGTCGTCAGGCTTAAACACATAAGGCACATAGAAGTAACAGAAGAAGATAATCAGAACACCATATAGAAAAAGATAGAGCGGAGAGCCGTAGCCAATATAGGCTAGCATATTACGTACAAAGCCTGCACCCGCACCGTCACCTGTCGCCATAATCTGTCCGGCGGTACCCGGCAGTAATAAGAGAGAGCTCGCAAAAATCGGCGGAATAACACCAGCCGTGTTGAGCTTAAGCGGCATGAAAGAGCTTTCCCCGCCAAAGGTTTTACCGCCCGCCATTTGACGTTTGGGATATTGCACCAATAAGCGACGCTGTGCCCGCTCGACAAAGACAATCAAGACAGACAAGGCCACGAACAGGACGATCAACCCAAGCAGCATCCATGTTTCTATCGAACCCGTGCGCTGCAAATTCAAGGAATGGAAAATCGCCTTAGGCAGTTCAGCCACAATACCGGCAAAGATAATCAGCGAGACCCCGTTACCCACGCCGCGCGCGGTCACTTGCTCACCTATCCACATCAGGAACATTGTCCCGCCTACAAGCGTAATCACCGTACTGGCCTCAAAGAAAGCCCCCGGATTAATCACAGCCCCGGGTGTGGCTTGTAAGGCGCGCGCAATCCCATAAGCCTGAAAAGCGGCCAGAAACACAGTGAGATAACGCGTATATTGATTGATTTGCTTACGGCCCTGTTCACCCTCTTTATCAAGCTGTATCAGCGAAGGAATAGAGCCTTTCATAAGCGTCATAATGATAGACGCCGAAATATAGGGCATAACGTTAAGCGCGAATATCGCCATACGTTCAACGGCCCCGCCGGCGAACATATTCAGACGCGTTAAAATCCCGCCGCCGCCCGATTGGAAGGCTTGCTGGAAAGCATCCATGTCCATACCGGGGACAGGAACAAAAGTTCCGATACGGTAAACAACGAGTACCATAAGCGTGAACAATAGGCGTGACTGGAGATCTTTAGCCTTGGAGAAAGCTCCAAGGCTCATATTCGCTGCTAATTGTTCCGACGCTGAGGCCATATTAGTCCTGTATATTACAAACTTATTGATCCCATATAAGGCATCAAGCGTTCAATTTAAAGGTCAAGCCTAGAATACTGACAACTTACCTTCATTTTTCGCCAAAAGGTAATAGAAAGTCACACGGTTTTTCATGCGTGTTGGCTTCATCGTCGCACAGACAGCTTTGATCTTTTCCATGGCTTCAGCTTTATCGGCGATTTCAAGCTTCTTTTTCATAAAGCCCTTAGCGATTGTCTCAAGCTCTGTCTCGTCTGAGCAGGCCACATATTTCGCATCACGGTTTTTCAAAGATGCTCCGAGATATTTCTCAATCTTGGTCACAATAGCTTCGTCCGCATCCCCGTCATATTGGCGCGTAACGGTCAGATATTCGGACTCTTTGCCCCCATCAGACTTTTCGGCTTTCTTTGGGGCTTCTTTCTTAGGAGTAGCCGCCTTTTTAGGCTCTGCTTTGGCTTTCGGCGCTGCCGCTTTTTTCGGCTTGTCGGCCTTATCGGCCTTATCGGCCTTATCGGCTTTTACACCTTTTTCACGGTAGACGACACGCTCGTCTAGAACATTGACACTGCCTTTGGCACCTTCAACTGACTTGCGCGCACCAGCGGTTGCACCGGAAACGGTTAGCTTAACAGGCTTTACGACCTTGCCGACACCAATTAGGCGAACACCGTCGCGAGCACGACGCAAAACACCGGCCTCAACAAGGGCTGCAGCGTCATAGTCGGTTTTGCTATCGAGCTTACCGGATTCGATGGCACGGTTTAGCTTAGCGATTGAAAGTTCCTCCCAGCGTTTACGGTTAGGCTTGTTAAAGCCCCGCTTTGGCAAACGCATATGAATAGGCATCTGACCGCCTTCAAAGCCCTTAATCGCCACACCTGAGCGTGATTTCTGACCCTTTACGCCGCGTCCGCCGGTTTTACCCTTGCCCGAACCGATACCACGGCCAACACGCAGCCTTGGCTTTGTCGCGCCGGGATTGTCACTTAATTCATTTAATCGCATTTTATTTACTCCAAAGGCGGTTTCCGTCCCACAAGGCGGCGGACTACTCTTCGACTATCTCTACCATATGTTTGACTTTATTGATCATGCCCCGAACAGAGGGCGTGTCTTCAAGCTCACGCACGCGTCCGATTTTACCCAGACCCAGACCGACCAAAGTCTGGCGCTGATCAGGCTTGCGACGAATTGCAGACCCTGTTTGCCGTACTTTTAATGTTGCTTTTTTAGCCATGACTAACTTTCTCGCTGATTAAGCTTCAAGCGCTTCGGGTGATCCGGCACCGTCATTACGACGTCCGACAATATCCCCGACTTTCTTACCCCGTTTGGAGGCAATCATGCGCGGACTTTCCATTCTCTTTAGGCCGTCAAATGTCGCCCGTACCATATTATACGGATTGGATGTACCCAGTGACTTACCAACAACATCCTGAACACCCAGACATTCCAGAACTGCCCGCATAGGACCACCGGCAATAACGCCTGTTCCCGGAGGGGCTGCACGCAAGATCACCTTGCCGGCGCCGTGACGCCCTCTGAGGTCATGATGCAATGTCCGGCCTTCACGTAAGGGGACGCGTATCATAGTCCGCTTGGCTTCTTCTGTAGCTTTGCGGATAGCTTCAGGCACTTCCCGGGCCTTACCCTTACCAAAGCCCACACGGCCCTTTTCATCACCAACCACAACAAGGGCGGCAAAACTCATATTTCGACCACCTTTAACGGTTTTTGCAACACGGTTGATGTGAACCAGACGATCAACAAATTCATTGTCTTCTTCGCGGTCCCGACGATTATTTTCTTCACGACGTGCCATAAGACCTCCTAAAACTTCAAACCGGCAGAACGTGCCGCTTCTGCCAGAGCTTTAACCCGGCCGTGATAAAGATAGGCGCCGCGGTCAAAAACCACATCTCCTACTTTTGCCTTTACAGCCCGCTCAGCGATCAATTTGCCGATCCGTTCAGCCGCCGCCACGTCAGAACCTTTGGCTTTTTTATCTTCCAAAGTCGAAGCGGAAACCAATGTCACTCCATTGCTATCATCAATGATCTGTGCCGAAATATTCTTGGAACTCCGGTAAACAGATAAGCGAGGACGACCATTTGCGTTTTTCTTCAAACGCCGACGCACACGTTGCGCGCGACGTTGCATATTTTTGCGTGCCGTTTTCATGATTACTTCTTCTTACCTTCTTTAGAGCGGACATATTCGCCGACATAACGCACGCCCTTGCCTTTATAAGGCTCCGGCTTTCTAAATGCGCGAATTTCTGCAGCCACCTGCCCGACTTTTTGCTTATCAATACCTGAAATACTGATTTCAGTCGGCTTGGCCACAGCAATGGAAATCCCTTCAGGTGGGTTATATTCAACATCATGAGAAAAACCTAATTGTAGGGAAAGCATAGAGCCTTTCATCGCCGCCCGGTAACCCACGCCGCGCAATTCAAGGTCTTTTTTATAGCCATTCGTAACGCCTTCGATCAGATTGGCGACCATTGTACGAGACATGCCCCACATAGATTTACCCATCTTATCTTCGTTTTGGGGCGTTAGCGTAAAACTATCCCCTTCCAACGCACCGCTTATAATATCAGGCAAGGTAAAAGATAATTCGCCCTTCGAGCCTTTAACCGTGATGGTTTGACCATTTTGCGTCAGCGTAACGCCTGACGGTATGGTAATAGGTTGTTTTCCGATACGTGACATAGCTATGACACCTGACAAAGAATTTCGCCGCCAACATTTTGTTCGCGTGCGGCATGGTCACTCATCACACCCTTGGGGGTGGACAGAATTGAAATACCCAGACCATTCCGGATTTGCGGAATGCTTTTCACAGAGGAATAAACGCGGCGGCCCGGCTTGGACACCCGCTTGATGTCGCGAATAACGGCTTCGCCTTCAAAATATTTCAGCTCGATTTCGAAAGCTCGAAAGCCGTCTTGCTGAACTTCGGAATATCCACGAATATAGCCTTCTTCAGCCAGAACATCCAAAACACGACCGCGAAGATTTGAGGCCGGGGTTACCACTTGCGAGCGCGAACGCATAATAGCATTGCGAATACGTGTGAGCATATCACCGAGGGGATCACTAAAAGACATAACTTCCTCTCCCTACCAGCTTGATTTCACAAGGCCCGGGACAAGTCCCTGACTACCTAATTCACGCAGAGCAATACGTGACATTTTCATCTTGCGATAATAACCACGCGGACGCCCTGTGACCTGACAGCGATTTCTCACCCGGTTCGGTGACGAATTGCGCGGAAGCTCAGCCAATTTAAGCTGGGCAGCAAAACGCTCTTCGACAGGCAAATCCTTATTGCGCGCTATATCTTTTAACAGCGCTCTTTTAGCGGCATATTTTGCCACTAATCTTTGACGCTTCAGATTACGCTCTGTTGCACTTACTTTAGCCATTCATTTTCTCCTCTGTGCAAGGCCCGCCTAACCGGCCAGCCTGCTTTGCCTATTGCGTTAATCCGACTTTACGTTCCGTCCTATTTGGACTGTGGAAACGGAAAGCCGAATTCAGCCAATAGTGCTTTGGCTTCTTCATCAGTTCTGGCGCTGGTTTGCACCACAATATCCATTCCGCGAATTTGATCGACTTTGTCATAATCAATTTCAGGGAATACAATATGTTCTTTTAGACCCATGGCGTAATTGCCATTACCGTCAAAACTCTTTGGGTTTAAGCCGCGAAAGTCACGCACGCGCGGCAAGGCTATATTTACAAGACGGTCGATAAATTCATACATTTTGTCACGTCGCAAAGTCACCTTTGCCCCAATAACCATACCGTCACGCAATTTAAATGTCGCAATAGACTTTTTGGCCTTGGTTTTAATAGGCTTTTGACCGGCTATAAGCTCAAGCTCATTAACAGCCGCTTCAACTTTTTTCTTATCCGCGACACCTTCGCCAAGGCCCATATTCAGGACAACCTTGTCAATACGCGGTATTTGCATATCGTTCTGATAGCCAAATTGATCTTTCATTTTGGACCGAATATTTTCGCGATATTCCACGGAAAGCCGTGGCTCATAAGGTTTAGCCATCGATGACCTCCCCGGACTTTCTGGCCACACGGACCTTTTTGCCATCTTTTAATGTTTTAAATCCTACGCGGGTAGCCACATTATCTTTCGGATCAATATGCGCCACATTGGATATATGGATCGCGGCCTCAAACTGTTTAATACCCCCTTCAGGGTCAGCCTGACTTGGCCGCATATGGCGTTTAACAAGACTAACGCCCTCTACAACAACACGGTTCTGAGACGGAAATACTTTCTGGACCGTCCCTTTCTTGCCTTTGTCCTTGCCAGCAATGACAATGACATAGTCACCTTTTTTGATCTTAGCGGCCATTTTTAGAGCACCTCTGGAGCCAGTGACACGATTTTCATATGGTTCTTTGCACGCAGTTCACGCGGCACAGGCCCAAAGATACGTGTGCCGAGCGGCTCACCATTATTATTGATAATCACTGCAGCATTGCCGTCAAAACGGATAACGGATCCGTCACGGCGCTGAATGTCTTTCCGAACGCGTACAACGACAGCTTTACGCACTTCGCCTTTTTTAACACGGCCCCGTGGAATGGCTTCCTTGATAGACACAACGATTGTATCGCCAACATGGGCGTAACGACGCTTTGAGCCTCCCAGCACTTTAATGCACTGAACGCGGCGGGCACCCGAATTATCGGCGATGTCTAGGTTTGTCTGCATTTGTATCATGCGACGTCTCCTTTAAAAAATTGTTTGGTCTACTAACCTGAGTAGACTTCCCACCGTTTAAGTTTACTTCTTGGCGGACATTCGCGAATACGGACATTCTCGCCAATCTTAATCGCATTCGTTTCATCATGCGCGTGATAGCGCTTTGAACGTCGAATTGTTTTCTTAAAGAGCGGGTGCAAATAAGCCCGCTCAACACTTACAACCACAGTCTTTTCGCCCTTATCGCTAACGACAGTGCCCTGCAAAATACGTCTTGGCATAGCTCTCTCCTAAACCTTTGCCGCTTTGGCTTGCGCCATAATGGTTTTAATGCGGGCAATATCGCGTCGAACTTCGCGCACACGGGCGGTTTTTTCTAGCTGGCCAGTCGCGCTTTGAAAGCGCAGATTAAACTGCTCTTTCTTTAGCTTTAACAACTCGTCTGCGAGTTGATCGGCTGTCATAGCTCTAATGTCAGTCGCTTTCATGATTTCAAATTCCCTATTCGCCCGGACGTGTAACAATTTTACACTTCACTGGCAGTTTAGCCGCGCCAAGGCGCAAGGCTTCACGTGCGACGGCATCACTTACACCGTCAATTTCAAACATGATCCGGCCCGGCTTGACTTTACAGGCCCAAAACTCGACCGAGCCCTTACCTTTACCCATACGGACTTCGGTTGGTTTCTTCGTGACAGGCACATCCGGGAATATACGAATCCAGACGCGACCAGACCGCTTCATGTGGCGCGTAATCGCCCGGCGTGTCGCCTCGATCTGGCGCGCCGTTACGCGTTCGGCCTCGAGTGACTTCAACCCATATGAGCCGAAATTCAACGCGGTTCCGCCTTTGGCCACACCTTTAATGCGGCCTTTATGGGCTTTCCGAAATTTTGTCCGTTTTGGCTGTAACATTGTTTATTCGCCTCTATACTTAATTCGCGCGAGCCGGACGACGATCGCGTTCACGACCTCCGCCGCGTGGACCGTCATTACCTTGGTTCTGCATACGCTTTTCTTGGGCATAAGGATCATGTTCCATGATCTCGCCCTTATTAATCCAGACCTTAATACCGATAATACCCATAGCTGTCAGAGCCCGAGCCGTGCCGTAATCAATATCAGCCCGCAAAGTATGCAAAGGCACAGAGCCTTCCTGATATTGTTCGTCGCGCGCAATCTCGGCGCCGCCAAGACGACCGCCCAACTTAATCTTACATCCGATAGCGCCCATACGCATTGCCGATTGCATAGAGCGTTTCATTGCCCGACGGAAAGACACACGCCGTTCCAATTGCTGGGCAATGCCTTCAGCCACAAGATTAGCATCAACTTCCGGCTTACGGACTTCAATCAGATTGATGAAGACCTCGCCGTCTACCATAGTCGCAACTTTCTTGCGCAGCTTTTCAATATCGCCGCCTTTTTTACCGATCACAACACCCGGACGCGCCGTATAAATTGTGATGCGGCATTTTTTATGCGGACGCTCAATCGTAATACGTGAAACAGACGCATTCTTAAGCTCTTCAAACAGGAAATTGCGGATCGCCAAGTCCTGATGCAATAGATCGCCATATTCTGCCGTATTGGCATACCAACGGGATTCCCATGTCCGGTTGATGCCTAAGCGCAAACCAATTGGATTAACTTTCTGACCCATTATGCAGCCTCCTCAACTTCGCGCACGACAATCGTAAGCTCCGAGAAGGGCTTTAAGATGCGGGCACCCCGACCCCGTGCGCGTGCGCGGAACCGTTTCATAACCAGGTTTTTTCCGACATAGGCCTCGGCAACCACCAAGCTATCTATATCGAGATTATGGTTGTTTTCAGCGTTAGCAATCGCACTCTCGAGGCATTTTTTGACCTCATTGGAAATACGCTTGCGAGAAAATTCAAGGTCAGCCAGAGCCTTGTCGACCTTTTGTCCGCGTATCATTTGCGCAACCAGATTCAATTTAATCGGGCTTGTGCGGATCATACGCAGTTTTGCCATAGCTTCGTTATCAGCGACGCGGCGTGGATTTTTTGTCTTAGCCATGACTAACCCCGCTTTGCTTTTTTATCGGCCAAATGGCCATAATATGTACGGGTCGGTGCAAATTCACCCAGTTTATGACCGACCATATCTTCGTCGATCAAAACCGGTACAAACTTTTGCCCATTATGAACCTGAAATGTCAGGCCCACAAAGTTAGGCATGATAGTCGAACGACGCGACCATGTCTTGATAGGCTTTCTACGCCCCTCTTCATGAGCAGCCGCAGCCTTTTTAAGCAAATATCCGTCAACAAACGGACCTTTCCATACTGAACGTGGCATTTTCCCCGCTCCCTATCGTTTTTTCTTCGCGTGACGCGAACGAATAATAAATTTGTCTGTGGACTTGTTAGAGCGCGTACGCGCACCCTTAGTCGGCTTACCCCAAGGTGTCACAGGATGACGTCCACCAGAAGTTCTCCCTTCACCACCACCATGAGGGTGATCGACCGGGTTCATGGCTACGCCGCGAACCTGCGGGCGTTTGCCTAACCAGCGTTTACGACCCGCCTTACCAAGATTAATATTCATGTGATCCGGATTAGAGACAGCTCCCACTGTAGCTTTACACGTTTGGTGTATCATGCGCATCTCGCCCGATTTTAACCGGATTTGCGCATAGCCGCCATCACGCCCAACAAGCTGGGCATAGGTTCCAGCAGAGCGGGCAATTTGTCCGCCTTTACCGGGCTTCATTTCAATATTATGGATAATCGTTCCAACAGGCATGACCCGCAAAGGCATTGTATTGCCCGGCTTAACATCCGCTTTCTCGGAAGAGATAATTTTATCGCCTTCTGCCAGACGCTGCGGGGCCAAAATATAGGCCTTCTCACCGTCCTTATATTCAACAAGCGCGATAAACGCCGTCCGGTTTGGATCATATTCAAGCCGCAACACTGTCGCTTCCATATCCAATTTGGAGCGCTTGAAATCAACTTGACGATAGAGCCGCTTATGCCCGCCGCCTTGACGGCGCATCGTGATACGGCCTGTATTATTGCGTCCGCCCTTTTTGGTCAGACCTTCGGTTAGAGACTTTTCAGGACGCCCTTTGTGCAGGCCCGAACGATCTACTTGGACCAGATGGCGCCGCGACGGGCTTGTTGGGTTAAATGTCTTTAAGGCCATTGTCGCTCTTCCTATAGACCTGTTGCAATATCAATTTCATCACCGCTTTTAAGCGTAATGATGGCTTTTTTGATATCGTTGCGACGACCGGGAATACCGCGGAAGCGCTTGGATTTACCTTTAACCTTGATTGTATTCACAGCCGTGACAGACACATTGAACAATGTCTCCACAGCGTTTTTAATCTCGGGTTTTGTGGCCGTAACAGGAACCTCGAAAACCACCTGATTATTTTCAGATAGAATTGTCGTTTTCTCCGTAATGACCGGACTTAAAATCGTATCGTAATGACGGGCACTCACACTCATTTTAAACGAGCCTCCAGATCTTGGACAGCCTGTTTGGTCAAGACAAGTGTATGACGCTTGAGGATGTCATAGACATTCGCACCCTGTGAGGGCAAAACATCTAGGTTTGGAATATTACGGGCCGCTTTAGCGAAGTTTTCATCCAGAGACTGACCGCCAACGACCAGACCATTTTGAACGCCCAGCTTTTCAAGCGATTTACGCAAATCCGCTGTTTTGGCTGTCTTAAGCGCAGCGTCGTCCAATACAATAATCTCTTTGGCACTCACCTTGGCCGACAAAGCGTGCTTTAAGGCCAAAGCCCGAAATTTCTTAGGCAAATTATGCGCATGGGAACGAACGCGCGGACCATGGGCTTTTGCACCACCGCGAAACTGAGACACAGAGCCGTTACCGTGACGCGCGGTACCGCCGCCTTTCTGGCGACCAATCCGTTTGGTTGTCTTGGAGACTTCACCACGCTCTTGTGTTTTGTGCGTACCGGCTTGACGTTTAGCCAATTGATACCGCACCATGCGGTGTAAAATATCCTTACGCGGCTCTAGGCCGAACACGCCGTCATCAAGATCAACCGATCCCGATTTCTTCGCGGCTAATGTTTGAACATCCATCTTCATGATTATTCTTCCTCGCCTTTAGAGGCGGCTTTGCGCATTTTTGCCGCTAGGTCCTTATCGACCTGCGCACGTGGTTCAGCGCCGCCAATCATTTCCTTGGCTTGCTCAATCCACTCTTCCTTGGCAACAACACCGGGCTTGCCGATTTTCTCTTCCAAAGCCGTAATATCGTCTGCGCTCATCGCGACCAACTGGGTTAGCTTTGTGATGCCGGCATCCGCTAAGGCCTGCTCGCCTTTTGGACCAATACCGTCAACAAGAATAATAGCATCGATAAAATCGGCACTGGCGCTTGGAGCCTCTGTCGCAGCCGGCGCGTCACCAGATTCCTTAGGTGCGGATTTCTTGGCTGCAGGTTTAGCCTCACTCGCAGCACGAAACTTACCGGGTGTCGGTAAATCATCCGCTTTAACGCCTTTTACGGCATCACGAATTTCAACCCACGCTCCCTTAGCACCCGGCACAGCGCCGCGCACCAGAACAAGACCTTCTTCAGCATCAACACGGGCAATTTCGAGATTTTGCACCGTTCTGCGAACCGCGCCCATATGGCCGGCCATTTTCTTGCCCTTAAAGACCTTACCCGGATCCTGACATTGGCCGGTAGAACCGTGTGATCTATGCGAGATAGACACACCATGTGTCGCGCGTAATCCGCCAAAATTATGACGCTTCATCGCACCGGCAAAACCTTTGCCAATTGAAATGCCGGAGGCATCAATCTTTTGGCCCGGTACAAAATGGTCAGCCAGTAATTCTGCACCAACCTCAATCATGTTATCAGCGTCAATACGAAACTCAACGAGCTTCATTTTCGGCGTCACACTAGCCTTGGCAAATCTTTCACGTTCCGCCTTTGAAACACGCTTGGGCTTGGCTGAACCGGCCCCTAATTGCAGTGCCGAATATCCGTCACGGTCCATAGTCTTTTGAGCCACAACCTGACAGCCCTCTAATGAGAGAACAGTAACAGGTACATGATTTCCCGCATCGTCATAGACGCGGGTCATGCCTAATTTCTTTGTTAAAATACCAGAGCGTAACATCTCTTAGGCTCCCAGCTTGATTTCGACATCCACACCCGCAGCGAGATCGAGCTTCATAAGCGCGTCAACGGTTTGCGGTGTTGGATCCACAATATCCAACATGCGTTTGTGGGTACGAATTTCGAATTGCTCACGCGATTTCTTATTCACATGCGGTGAACGGTTAACCGTGAACTTTTCAATACGTGTTGGCAGCGGAATCGGGCCCCTTACAGTTGCGCCGGTGCGCTTTGCTGTAGATACAATCTCCGCAGTGGAATTATCCAGAATGCGGTGATCAAAGGCTTTCAGCCGTATGCGAATATTTTGACGTTCCATAATCAGGACCTAATTCTTACGCTTTCAAACAACTTGGCTTGGGCAAAACCCAAACACTCTACTCAATAATTTTTGACACAACACCGGCGCCGACAGTCCGGCCACCTTCGC
>CAZHPV010000017.1:0-38714 GCA_964534845.1 uncultured Caulobacterales bacterium | reverse complement strand
ATACAACATTGCCTTTCAAGGAATCGCACACAGTTGGCCATCCCTTACAATTTTATGCAGCAACAAAACGGGCCAATGAATTAATGGCCCATGCCTATAGTCACCTATTCAGATTGCCGACAACGGGCTTGCGCTTTTTTTCCGTTTATGGCCCTTGGGGTCGCCCGGATATGGCGC
The DNA here is from genome assembly GCA_964534845.1 of uncultured Caulobacterales bacterium. Taxonomy (GTDB): domain Bacteria; phylum Pseudomonadota; class Alphaproteobacteria; order Caulobacterales; family Maricaulaceae; genus CALCKU01. Next base: position 38,537 of record CAZHPV010000017.1, on the reverse strand, counting down.
TATTTCTGTTTACCAAGAATATTTTAGCCGGCGAAGCTATCAAAGTGTTTAATCATGGCAATCATAGCCGGGATTTCACCTATGTTGAGGACATTGTACAAGGCGTTTTAAATTCAAGTGACAATATTGCCCAGCCCAACCCCGATTGGGATAGTAATAATCCCGATCTGGATAGTTCCGATGCACCGTTTCGTATCTTCAATATTGGCAATAATAGTCCGTCTAGCCTGATGGAATATATTGAAGCGATAGAAGAGGTCGTCGGGAAAAAAGCAATTAAAAACTATTTGCCTTTGCAACCGGGGGACGTTCCGGATGCCCACGCAGATGCGTCCAGCCTGATTGAGAGTGTGGGATATGATCCCAAAACACCTGTCAAAGACGGTGTGCGGCTTTTCGTTGAATGGTACCGCGAGTATTACAAGGTATAATCTTGAGGGGAGGCCTATCCATGAAGGCCGTTTTGTTAAATGATACGCGCAATGAGGCACATTGGGGGTGCTTGACCGTCATAGAGGCTATTGAAACGCATTGTAAATCTAACGCGGTAGATTTAATAGCCTCCGCGCCTCTCGGCCATAATTGGGAGGCGGATTCAAAGTTCATGGAGGCTTTCAAATCTGCCGACTGTATTATCGTAAACGGGGAGGGGACAATACATAGTAACCGCCCAGCGGGATATCGCTTACTACGCGCCGGACCTGTTGCGAAAAAATTGAAGAAAAAGTCAGCTTTGATAAATATGACCTGGCAAAATAACGGGTCTGAATTTGAAGAGATGGCGCGTGATTTCGACATTATTTCAGTGCGGGAATCGGCTAGTGCGTCTATTTTACAATCCGCCCATATTGCCTGTCATATTATTCCCGATCTCGCAATGTCGTTAAAGCATGATGGCAATTCGGACAGACAAGGCATTGGTTTTACGGATAATGTACTGGGGGCTTCGGCTTATCAAATCTACAAAACCATGTGGAGGTTTGATGCCGAGCTTATCCCGATGTTTTATGGTAAGTCAGGGTGGGATGGTTTTGTGTTCTTTTTGCGAAGATTTCTAACGAAATCCGATATTGTGAATCCGGCCAAGATCGCCTTTTCGGTAAAGGCGGCGCGAGCGGATACGCGGAAACAATGCGCAAATCTTTCTGAATTTGTCAAAACCGTCTCGTCAAAATCCCTGATCGTTACCGGACGATTTCATATGATGATCTATGCACTTGCCACGCAAACGCCTTTTCTCGTTTTAAAATCGAATACCCATAAGAATGAAGCGACATTGCGCGATAGTGGTCTGGATATGGGCCGTCTTGTATCGATTGATCAGATTAACGCAGATAAGCTGGCCTGGGCTAGGCAATGGCACGGAGACGAGCAGGCGCGTTTGCAGGCCTTTTTAGCAGAAACCCAGAAAAATCTCTCGACGCTTTTTTCCGATATAAAGTCGCTGTAAGGTCGCATATGGCGAGAGTATATATCTACAAAGCCGAGGGGCATTCCAACTGGCAGGTAAGCGCCGACGTGCCCGCAGATTTGCGAACTAAAGACTTTGCCGAATTTGGCCACAGTCTCACGTCTGCTCGGATGAGCGAAAATGAAGCCATATCCTATTTGGTAGCTCCAGTCGCGGATGTTATATGGCAAATGGAACTCGCAAAATATATTGAGGCGTACCACAAGGCGAATGCCCGGCTCTGGCTTGAGTGCGCCGCCCATCTCAAAGAGAATGAAAATAGCGCTATATGGCTTGATTGTCCGGATGGAGATGTAAACGTCTGTCAATCGGCGATGGAAGCCTTGTTAAATGCGGGTGTTCACGTAAGGACGTCCCGATCAAGCGTCGTCCTGGCTGTGTTTTTTTCCGCTATCATTTTATTAGCTTTAGCGCTTCGTTATCTTTCATTTAGCCAAAGGCAGCAATTTTCTAGCCCTATGAGTATTGGGGTGAACGGCGAGGTGTCTAACCGCACAAAACATATTTTATCATTGCTTAAAGAAGATCATAGCGGGCCTGTGTTTATAACCGGGCAATTACGTAAATCCGCCAAAGCCACAAAGACCATATTTAAAAATTATAGGCCTGAACTGTCTCATGTCGATATACGGTATCCGCTAGATATTCGCTCCGTTATCGGCAGTCTCTTCAGTCAGTTTTCACATATGCTCTCGCAGCAAAAAAACTTCGACCAGAGTGCTATTGGCGTGCCTTTTTGGGAGCGGGTCAAGATTAATATACGCTTTTTTCAAGGTTATGCTTATCAGCTGTGGTGGAGAGAATTATCTCCGGATGTGGATCATTTTATATTAGGGCATACGGGTTTGGCTGATTGCTCTTTGTTGGAAAAGGAAATGCAAAAATCGGGCACGAAAACATGTCATTATGTGCACGGCGTAAGTCATGGATGGAATTTCGCGGGCGTGTCAGATATAGGCGTTTTTGTTTGTGGATATGACGCAAAACGCGCAGGCGACTTGCCGGCTTATGGTCAAACCCGTTTTTTGCAAAAAGATAGGCCGGCATTTATCAAGACGGGAAAAAAGTGGGCGCTGCTGACATCCTATTCGCATCCTATGAACCCCTTATATCAAAGGCGGGGTGTAGCCGTTGATATTGAGATCATGCGCGATGTGATCAGAGGCCTGAGCGCCCATAATATATCGGGTCGGGATATTATATGGCGCCCGCATCCGATCATTCATAATCTGCCAGAAGCCGATAAGACGGCCTTGTTTAATGCCGCAAATGATTTGGGGTTTTCGGTCTGGCCGGACGAACAGCCCTATGACAGCCTCAAAGACTTTGAGGGGATTATTACGACGCCTTCAACCGTCGCGATAGATTGTCTGAATTTTGGCAAATTACCGCTTATCTATGCCAATGAGCCGCTGGATAAAGATAGCCTATATCGGCAATTTTCGACTTATGCCGATAGGCCCGAAGATTTTGATCTATGCCTTGATGAAATAAGCGTTAAGTCCAGAAAAGAACGGCTTTATAAGGAGAGTTGGGTGGCCGTAAATCCGTCAGCCCGATTTGAGAGCTTACAGTCAGTTTTTGACGTCGATAGTTAATTTGAAGTAAGCCATTAGCATGATTTCTCGCACGAAATTATTTGAGATTAAAATGAGAACGGCATGAAGTATAGACCCGAGATTGACGGTCTAAGAACGCTCGCCGTGGTGCCTGTTCTGTTATTCCATGCAGGTTTTAGCCTCTTTAGTGGCGGTTTTGTCGGCGTTGATATATTTTTCGTGATTAGCGGTTATTTGATCTCAATGATTATTTTTACGGCCTTAGAAGAAGGCCGTTTTTCGATATGGAATTTTTATGAAAGACGGGCCAGACGTATTCTTCCTGCTCTCGTTTTCATTTGTTTATGCTGTGTGCCCTTTGCCTATAAACTAATGATTCCTTATCAATTTAAGGATTTTGGTGAGAGCTTAATTGCCGTTTCATTTTTTGCCTCAAATATTTTGTTTTGGCATGAGACAAATTATTTTTGGCCTGCGGCTGAAGAAAAACCCCTTCTGCATACGTGGAGTTTGGCGGTTGAGGAACAATATTATTTATTCTTTCCTTTAATCGCTATGGCGCTGTGGCGCTTTGGCCGCCGTCCGGTTTTTTATATGTTTTTGTTTATGGCTCTAGTCAGTTTGGCTCTTGCAGAATTTGGCTCGCGTTGGAGAGCTACCGCCAATTTTTTCCTATTACCTATGCGGTTTTGGGAGCTGTTGGTTGGGGTGTTTTGTACGTTGATGATCTTAAACAAACCAGTAGAGAAGAATTCCATATTTTCTATGCTGGGGTTAATTTTAATAGTCTATAGTATCGTCATTTTTGATAAGACGACGCCGTTCCCTTCATTATGGGCGCTTATCCCAGTGATCGGATCTGCCTTGATTATTTTATATGCAGAGCCTTCTACCGGTATTGGGAAGTTACTCTCCACCCCGATTATGGTCGGAATAGGCTTAATAAGTTATAGCCTATATTTGTGGCACCAGCCTGTCGTTGCGTTTTCTCGTCTAGCCTTTCACCATGAGCCGGAGACATTGATGAAGCTGGCATTGCTTGGGTTTTCATTTGCAATGGCTTACCTGTCTTGGCGCTTTGTTGAACGGCCTTTTCGTCGGGCCGATACGGGCATTCTTAAAACGTCGCAGGCTGTTTTTGGTGCGTCATTTATAAGTCTTGCTGTATTGATCTCTATTGGCTTTTGGGCATCCAAAACAAATGCCATATATGATAATATGCCTTTGGTTGTGCAGGAAATCATTACGGACAGGCCGAATTTCGCGGGCAAAGCAAGAGCTGATTGCAGCGGAACCCCGTCAAAACCCTTGCCAAAATTGCCTTTATCAAAATGTGTGACGGGTCCTGAAAAACCAATAGAAGCAGCCATGTTTGGCGATTCTCACATTTGGCCTCTTTTTAGAGGTGCCTCTGTGAACGGTCTAAATCAATACGGGGTAATGTCATATTATTATATCGGATGTGCTCCTATTCGAGGCGTTGTAAGATTAGACCAAGGAGAAAGTCATAAATGTCGACAGTCTAATGAACGAATGCGGGATTATATTTTTGATGCCAAAATACCAACCGTCATTTTTGCGGCACGTTGGGGCAGTTATTATAACAACAAGAAATTTGATAATCTTGAGGGCGGGGTAGAACTCGGGGGGCCGTATCCCATTGATATTGCTGGGCATGAATTTCGTAAGGGGGACGACAGTGACCGTCAGAAAAGAGTGTTGGATCAATATATCGCTGATATTCACTTTTATCTAAATGCGGGCATAAATGTCATTTTGATTTACCCAATTCCCGGGGCAGGGTGGGATGTGCCTAATCAGGTTATTAAAATAAACCGGTTTTTAAACAAAGACGGGACGCAAAATCCAATATCTCTATCCACGTCATATGAGGTCTATCAGAAAAGTAATGGCGATATTCTTGAAGCCTTTAATAAGATCGAGCACAAAAACTTCTACCCTATACGATCTGATTTATTATTTTGTAATAAGGGTGGATCAGGACGTTGTGACAATTTTATTGATGGTAAAATGCTCTATATGGATAACAATCATCTCAGTATTGAAGGTTCAAAACGTCTTGCGCTACCCATTACCAAAGTATTGGAAAAAGTTCGCAAGAAGGAAAGCCCTTAGCTAGTTTTGTAACATATGTCTTAGATAAATATACGCTAAGATGTTCTATCGCCGCTCTTAGTCAGCAAACGCTATGTTAAGCGCTTGGCTATATGGATAGGTTCCCATACCCTATTATCTTGCGAGATTGTAGGATTGAAGCTTTGTCGTGATGAAATTCGGGAGCTTCTGAATAACAATCAATACCGAAATTATCCATCAATTCTCGAATGGTGAATAATAGCTCATCAGAGATAGTTTTTTTCCAAGATAATCGCGGGTCCCCCCCGACTAAGACATTTGATCCTGCCTTAGTTGTCGAGCTCGGTTTTGTGCTATCGACCTGAATGTTTTGAACATGGTCGGATAACGTCCAAAAATTAGGTATAACTGTAAACAATTCGGGCCTATCGATAAGATCCTCATAAGCCAAATAAGCGTGATGCTCATATGTATTTTGATCATGTAAGGGTATGCAAAAATCAATACATACATTTATAGCTAATCGTAGCTCTCTTGAAATTTCCTTATTGTAGAACGGTTTTAGGAAGGAATACCTAGAAAGTGTTTGCTCATTAAAACGAGCTATCGATAAGTTGTCCTTATAATTTGGCGGGCGATTTTTAATTTGAGACGAAATCGTTGCGATTGGATTTCTTAATATGTTTAAGCCTCGATTTTCAAACTGACTACCGAGCCAAGGTATTAAGCGTTGGGATGCTGTGAATTTCACAATTGTTACATTTGCATTTGATAATCGGGTCAGATTAGCAAAAGGGGACAAATTTGGATTTTTTAGACGCGCAATATGTGTGGGGCATCCATCATTCATAACGTCATGAATAAAACTTTGAAGTTCGGGGAGATCAGTAGCATTAAATATTTGAGGGCGGTATCCCCCACCTCTTAATGGTTTATCTTGAGTTTTGAAAAAATCTTGTTCAAAACCTTTAATTGGTTCCCAGTGACGCCGTGCATTTAACATGGTCTCTAAGGTTTCTAGTATCCATGTTGTACCACTTCTTGGAGGACCTGAGATAAATACAGGCTGCGGAAGTTTTGCTTTGGAGGTGGAATTTATCCACAAGGGTTTAGTAATTATTTGATGAAGAACATGGGCTGTTGATTGTTTAAGAGAAAACGTCGATGTCATTTTTTATGTTCCAACACGGGCGGGTTTCAGTTAACTTTAAGGGCCTAAAAAGTCAATATAAATAAGAAGCGAGAAGCCTGATAAATAAGCCGTGGGAAGCCAGCATAATTTGTCTAAATTTCCGGTTTGTTCCTGATTATAACCGCCGCCATTTTGGAATAAAGATCGTGGTTGACCACCCATTTGTGGCTTCCGAAGGTGTTGCTGAATTTGTAAATTGCGGTGGCAGCCCGGTCGCAATTTCTGAACCCATAGACCCCATGAAAAGATAGTTGCCAATCCCCGTAAGACGGATTTGCGGTGTTGTGGAACTTATAAAAGGTCGCAAGCGGGTCAGACCTGGAGACATCCAACGGCAAGACCGTGCTCGCACCGAGGCACCATTTGTGCCGATAGCCGAAAGATACCAGCCCGGCTCCAGTGTTACAGGCGTGGCAAGATCGAAAAATTTGTGACCTATATTTTCTGCCGATTGTCCACCCAAATCTACAATGCGATCACCAAGGTTCCACAGATCATTATCAGGATTGCCAATGCGGTATAGTCCCGCCCGCAGGACAGCGCCCGCCGTTGTTGAGGCGACGCTTTGACACACAAATCCGCCTAAAAACTGCAAAGGTAGAGGCAGGTAGAGGGCTGAAAAATACAGCCGGTTGACTGAAAGGGTAAATGAGTTGCTTTGGGAATAATTTGTAACCATGGGGTCCGCAGGTCCCCACCAATCTGTCCCGCCTGCACTGTCGATATTTGCGTTTTCACTCCGTCTGGGTTCGGTGAGGCCTTGATCAAATGAGACGACACCCGTGTTATGATCCACACGCGCTGCAATGCGTGCATTTCCATTTGTATTCAATCTGATCTGGAAATCCTCATTGTGCAGTAAGCCTAATTCGACATCGGAAGCGTAGCCCGTTTGAAAATTTATGGCGGCTCTTTTTTGAGTGTCAGCGCGGTTAACATTGACACTGATATCCCCGGTTCCCGGGGTCTGATCGTCATGGGATAAAAGCACCGCATCGGACTTGGCGGCTAGCCTGTTTGTACTATCCGGCGTTGTATTAATGCCAAAGAGAGGGCTTTGGCTATTACCGCCGCCACTGTCTGTTGTAAGCGCAGTCCAGCCATTGTCCTTTAGGATAATAATTTCAGAATTGGACAGGTTCCAAGCCAACCATCCAATTTGCGGCGTGAAATAAATCCATGCCCCGTCACGGAAACAGGCAATGTGTCCAGCCCGCTCACTCCATATATCCGTCGGGCTTTGTCCTATGATATAATTATCGCCCTCAATGGGTGTTTCCGGCGGGACGTCGGTGTCAAAATTCTTTACGGCAAGGTGGACAATCGCATCAATACGGTTAAAGGCTTCATTGACTGTGACATGTTTTTGGGCCTGTGCTGGAGCAATAAAGGGAATATTGAGTCTGGGCGATTGCATAAGTGTACTCCTGTCTGATTCCAGACAAGATTACGAGCCTTTACAAAAGCGTGGATTTATTTCGAAAATTTGGTTTGTAAGCTGGCCGTTTAATCACGCGCTAAATCATAATGGTCAGACTTGTAGGGATCTAAGCCTGTTTGTATCCTAGAGAGACCCAATAGGGTTCAGCATCGGAAAAGGATATATTTTCAAGGCCGGTATTTTCCATCATCGCTTTGATTTCATCACGGGTGAAACGTTGTTCGAGAGGTGTACCAAAGCGGTCCCGTGAGTCGGTTCTCATCGTGTAAAAACTGGAGTTTCGATAAAATGAGAGCGGAATAGCATCGACCTTAAGGCCTAGTTTCTCCAATAGTTTTGCCCCGCGCGCTAGGGGCCAATAAATGGTGAGGGCAAGAAAATCGGTCAGGACAGGTTTTACCTTATTGGGGCAGGCCGAGATAATGGCTCTTGGGATTTCACTTAATCGCCATAAGGCGCGAAACCAGACAGGTCGATTATCAAAGCGATAATATAAATATAACAAAAAGGGTGCGCCCGGCTTTAGCATATCGACACAGCCTTGTAAGGCAAGCTGGGTATCTGGAATATGGTGTAAGACGCCAAGTGAATATCCAAAATCCTGACTATTATCCGCAAGCATTTTTTGATTGGCCGTTCCGTGTAAGAACTTAACATTCTGGGCGTTTTCCAGATTTTTTTGAGCGACCTCTAAAGCTTTATCAGACGCGTCAATACAATTAAGCGTGCCGACCTTGGGGGCGACCAGCTTGGCCCACCGTCCAGAGCCTACGCCCATATCAAAGCCTGAGGCATTTTTTGGTAATTTTGACCAAGGGAAGATCCCGAAATAGCCTTTGAAAATATCTTCGGCTTCTTGGTCGGCCATGCCGGTTTGATTAAAATGTGACCACTCATCGCCAAATGAATTGACAGTCGTTTCATCAAAGTTCTGTTTAACTGCCATGGGCCTGATTTCAATTAGAGTGGGTTTGTTGAGCGGTCTTTTAAATGAAGCGGTTAAAGCCGCAAGGCTTTATTTAGCCCCTTTATGTGTAAAGACTATTTTTATGGTTTGAATGAGAATGACAAAGTCGAGCCATATGGAAAAATGTTTAATATAGTAAAGGTCATATTTCATTTTTTCTCTAACATCCTCAACGCTCGTTACATGTCCTTGATTGACTTGTGCCCAGCCTGTTATTCCGGGGCGCACGATATGTCTGTAGCGATAAAAAGGGATTTCTTCTTCGTACCATTGAGAGAGGTTCAACGTCTCTGGTCGCGGGCCAATAAGGCTCATCTCACCTTTTAAAACATTCAGTAATTGTGGTATTTCATCAATGCGTGTTTTTCTTAAAATCCGGCCTAATTTGGTGATGCGCGGATCATTTTCGCCTGTCATATCCAAAGCCGTATTTTCTTTGGCCGAGGCGATTTCTTCTGCAGTCAAACTTTGCATGGAACGAAATTTATAGACGACGAAAGGGCGTCCCTGAAAGCCCATACGCTGTTGTTTGAAAATGGCAGCACCCGGAGAGTCCATACGGATTAGAAGGGCAGTTATGAGCATTAGCGGCGACAGGCAAACAAGTCCGACTAACGCGACGAGGACATCAAAATAGCGTTTTGTCGAAGCATATATAACATCAGGGGAAAGCATACCGACATAGTTCTCGGATAAGTTTTCTAATTGAACTTGGCCGGTGATAGACTCGTTGAGTTGTTTGGCATTGAATATATTGCGCCCTTGGACGACTTCTTCTGCGATATAGCTTTCCCATTCTGGTGAGAGACTGTCGGAGCGCAAGTCGACCGCGATGGCGAGGTTTGGGCGTTTTTTTGCATCCGCTATACTGTATAAGGGGCGCCATTTTATCTGCTTTTGTTTGATAAGCGTTTCAGCACGCCCCCCCATAATAATACCGATAGTCGGACGGTGAAGTTGTGAGACACTATATTGTAGGGCCAATAAAACACTGCATACCGTTCCCATGCTTAGGACATACCCCACGCGGCTAATATCGAGTCTGAAGCCGAAATATAAGGCGGCTACAATGCCGTAGGACAGGCAAAAGGCGGGCAGTATGCTCGATAACTCTTTGAGCCCGGGCATGGCGGCCATTTTCCGAAATACAATAAATCCAATTGAAATAGCGATTACGCAGCTCAAATAGGTCTGATTTGCGAGCATCATAAAGGAAACAGTGTCCCCCGAAAGCATTAGGGAATAGGTCAAAGGGGCTAATAGGCCTAAAAAAAGCGACAGAAAATACTGCAGCTTTCCATTTGATAAGCTAGCTGCGATATCTGACTTTCCGTCTAATCCGCTTTCAAGCAGATTGTCACGTGACCGTGTTGGATTATCTACATTCATTATGTCGCCCAGAAATCCCTATCCCATTTTATAGGTGCAAATGCCATACCACCCTGTCCGCGTCAATAAATTAACACTTAAAACCTTGATCTTAAACGAGTATAATGCGCGCGAATCAAATTTTATAGCCCAAAAAGCAGTTTATATTCAGCTCAATTTTAGGCTGTTTTTAGCGAAATTTTTTGGAAAAATGAGGGTGCGAATTGATTAATGCCATAGGTGTTATTGCGCAGAACCCGTATTTATAATTATTATATGGAGGTTGAATAAGGCCTCATTTGCGCCAAACAAGCATAGAAAAAGCCCAAACCCGGATGTCCAGATTTGGGCTTTATTCGATGTGTTTTGTTTCGTGCGGCCCGTTTAAAGGGCCGTTATTACGTCACAAAAGTCTAGAATTTGCGCGCATATGAAAGGGCGAGACTATCCGCGTCAAGTCCTTCATACCGTGTATAATCCAAACGGATACCGTCTCTTGGCGAGATCGCATATTCAGCGCCCGTACCATAAGCGACGCCGTCTGTGTCCAGACCACCATCAAGGTTTTGATAGGAATAGCCGACCCGGTTTACAAGATCGATGCGTCTTGTCACGGGTACGCGGTTTACAAGGAAAGCACCGGCTGTGTAGTCAAGACCGCCTCCCAAATCTACATCGTCATTTAATTTGACTGAGCCTTCAAGTTCAGCACCAAAAAATCTGTTGTACTGATACCCTGTGCGGAGTTGCGCTCCAAAGCCATCTGTATCTACGTCATACCAGTTAATACCGGCATTTCCGTAAAAATGAGACGGGCTTGTGGCGGGCTGATTAAAGCGTCCGCGTAGTGCAGGTAAGGCACCCAAAGTTCCAGCACCCAAAGCTCCAGCACCCAAAGCTGCGGTACTCAAAGCTCCGGCACCCAAAGCCCCGGCACCTACGACACTCGCTGTTACAGGATTGAAACCAATCCCGTTATGAGAACCTACGTGGTGAGACAAACCGTTTGTAAGAGACTGTGTACCAAATTGCTGCGCACCGAATTGTTGGGTGCCAAATTGTTGCGCTGTTGGCGCGACAGAGTAGGCTGTACCGGCTTGGCATCCACCAAATGATTGAGCCACTGGCGCCTGCGGAATTTGAACAACACTTTGAGGGGGTACATGTGCAACGGCTTTGCAAGATGACAAAGATTGCCCTGTTACGCCCTGTTGATAACCTGCCGGTTGAAATTGACCGACTTGACCTTGATTAAATTGACTAAATTGTCCTCCGCACCCTTGTTGGCAAGGCGCTTTGGTTGATGGAAAGCCAAACCCGCTTCCAATCCCAGAGCCTCCAAATATGCCAGAGCCGCCAAATAAAGAACAACCAGATAATACTGTGCTCGCTAGAGCTAAAATTGCAATACGCATAATTTTTCCTTCCACCCAATTTGACGCAAACCTAGCGGAAAATACTTAAAATTGAGCGAGGGAACGTCGTTAATTATGTGTGAGAAAACACGCTTAATCAGAGGTAAAATTGGAGAAGGGCTCGGACTTAGACGTCCTGGTATGGCAGGGTCATGGTGACAGGAAATTGCCTAAATTTGCGCAATTTTTTCGGTAACGCTCTGGAGCCATTCAATCCGGCTTTTCTCCTCAGCGACACCCATTTCAAGGGCTATAAGTTTGCCCTTCTGGTTTTGGGTCAAGGATTTGCCGTCATAATATTTTTCCTTGATACGTAAAAAAGCCGCCAGATTGGATTGGTGCTGCTCTATGCGCAAGGCTATTTGCTCGTTAAGGGCTGGCAGGCTGATATCCTCAATCGCATATAACTTCACTAAAAGGTCGTCCTTGATGGAGGGCTTACGCGAGGGATTAAGTGACCAATTATAAAGCGCTTTGCGCCCCTGCTCGGTGATTGTATGAACAATCCGATTGGGTTTGCCTGTCTGAATAAGCTCCTCGCTAACCACGAAACCCTTTTCGCGTAATTTACTCAATTCGCGGTAAATTTGTTGGTGCGAGGACTTCCAGAAGAAGCCGATTGAGGCATCAAAATACTTTGCCAGATCATAGCCGCTCATCGGGCGCTCGGTTAGGCAGACGAGTATGGCTTCGGCCAGTGCCATTATAATATCCCTCTTATTTTACTTGTCATTATGCAACTCTATGCATAAAATTCTTTATTGTAAGATTTTGCCTACTGTTCAATCGAATATAAGAATACACAAAAGCTTCAAGAAAGAAATGTAAAAGGAAAAGATTATGGCAACGCTTAATGCACTCGATCCGACCCCCGAACAAATCAAAACATTTTTGTCTCAGGAAAAACCCGATGCGCCAGTTTTCATGCTGAATTTGCTTAAATTCAAAGATAAAGCGGAATACAAAGACGGTGAGGCTATAAGCGGAAGGGCGGCTTATGGGCGCTATGCGAGTGCGTTTGGTGAGATGGTCAGAGATTCTGGTGCGGATTGCAAAACGGTTTTTGGCGGCGCGGCAAATTGTTTTTTGATTGGCCAAGGAGACGGCGAATGGGACGCTGTTGCTATTGTCAAATATCCTAATGCTCAAACCATGTTTGATATGGTTTCATCTGAGGCTTACCGCAAAATCCACAAGCATAGGCGGGCGGGGCTCGCGGGCCAGCTTTTAATTTCATGCAGCGGTGAAGGCGTTTTCTAGGTTATTTATGCCACAAAGCCTTTTGGTGAACCGTCAGGATTTTTCTGATATTGTTATCGTCAATCAGCCTGACGAAACGCTAAAACCTGACCATATACGGGTTTCTGTGGGGCCATGGGCGCTAACGGCAAATAATATTACCTATATGGTTGTGGGTGAGCAAATTGGCTATTGGAAATTTTTTGAGCCGCGGCATTATGATATAGAAATGGACGGCTTTGGGCGCATGCCGGTCTGGGGTTATGCGAGGGTGACGCAGTCCAACTGCCCGGACATTACGCCGGGTATGCAGCTTTACGGATTTTTTCCCGTGACGGATCAGTTTGATATGAAGCCGGTTAAAATTACGCCTTTGGGTTTTCAAGACGGTGCCGCGCACCGCACCGCGCTCCATGCGGTTTATAATAGTTATAATTTCACCGCATCTGATCCTACCTTTGGGAAAAACAAAAATATGCATCCCATTTTGCGGCCTTTATTTACGACCAGCTTTTTAATTGAAGACTTTCTAGCTGATGAGAGTTTTTTTGGGGCCGAGCAGGTTTTGTTACTGTCGGCTTCATCCAAGACAGCTTTGGGTACGGCTTTTTGTTTAAAACAAGAGGGGGCCGTAAAAGTTACGGGTCTAACTTCTGATGCGAACGCCCAGTTTGTTCGTGCGACAGGCTTTTATGAAACTGTTGAGACATATGAAACGATCACAAATCTCAATCCTGATATCAAAACCGTCATTGTAGACATGGCTGGCAATGGGGACGTGACCACGACAATTTATGATCATTTTGAAGAAAATATTGTCTATAATTGTATGGTAGGTAAATCCCATTGGCGGGGAGCGGGATATAAAACGCCAAAATTGGGCGCACCAGCCGTGATGTTTTTTGCGCCGGACCGTGCCAAGAAACGGTTTGCGGATTGGGGTGCGGGCGGGTTTGCCCAAAAACTGGCAGCGCGCTGGAATCCGTTTTGCGAAACAGCGAGCGGGTGGCTTACGCTCAATGAAGCCAAAGGGGTTGAAAATCTCTTGAAAGTCTACAAAGATTTTCTGGACGGTAAGGCTAATCCCTCACAGGGTTATATATTTACGCTATAAACAAGGAGGCCGGTATGGCTTTTGACTGTTTTGATGTTACGATAAAAGATCAGATCGCGCATATTGTTCTTACGCGCCCGGAAAAACGCAATGCGATGAATGCCGCATTTTGGGATGAGCTTCCCGAGATTGTTGAAGATATAGATGCAAATACCAAAGCACGCGTGATTGTCATTTCGTCCACGGGTCCGGTTTTTTCTTCAGGTATTGACGTGTCTATGTTCGGGGTCAATGTTACAGGGAGCGGTGATAAGAACGATCCGCAATACGGGGTCGGATTTTTACACAATGTGACGCGCCTGCAGGACTCGTTTAGTGCGCTGGAAAATTGCAGGATACCTGTCTTGTGTGCGATACAAGGCGGGGCGTATGGAGGCGCGGTGGATCTTATAACGGCCTGTGATATGCGGTTTGGTACGCAGGACAGTTTCATTACTATTTATGAAATCAATGTCGGCATGACAGCGGATGTCGGTACATTTCCGAGAATTTTGAATCTTATGCCCGAAGGTGTTGTCAGGGAGCTTGCCTATACAGGGCGCAAAATGCACGCTGAGGAATGTAAACAACGCGGATTATTTAATGAAGTTTATGACGACCAACCTGCTATGATGAAAGCGGTTATGGCAATGGCCGCCGAGATCGCACAAAAACCGCCCTTGGCAATTTACGGGTGTAAGCGAGCAATAACATATGGACGGGACCATTCGACAGCGGATGCTTTGGATAATATCGCAATATGGAATATGTCCATGTTGATACCTAGCGAAGTTATGGAATCTATGATGGCAGCAAAAGAAAAACGTCCGGGCAAATTTGCCGACCTGCCAAAATTAAAACCCCGCGCGAAAAAAATATCCTAGAATAGAGCCTCACATGACCTTACCGCTTAAACTATATGGTGTTAAAATCTCGATGTTTACGGGAAAGGTACGAAGCTATCTCATAAAGCAAGGTATGGCCTTTGAGGAAATAGGACCGTTTTCCGAGCATTACCGTGAAAATATCTTACCTGTAATTGGTCGCCAGATCATACCCGTTATTGAAACCTCTGACGGAACTATCGTGCAGGACACAACAGATATCATTGATTATCTTGAAGCCAATACTCAGCCTAAAATGCCAACCTATCCCAGTGACCCATTGGCTATTATTGCGGCTTTGATATTGGAACTTTTTGGCGATAATGGTCTTATGAGGCCGGCCATGCATTACCGTTGGAATTTCCCGGAGACGACCAATGGTTTTATCACCCATGGATTTGGTGGCTGGCAAGGTCCAAATGCCCCTCCAGACGTTAAAGAGAAGATTGCAAAGACGATAAAAAAGTTTAGCGGTTTTCTGCCTATATTGGGCGTGACGCCAGCGACAATTACCGAGGTCGAGCGGGCCTATATTGAAATTTTAGAAATACTGGAAGGTCATTTTCTATATCATCCCTATTTTATGGGGGACGCCCCGAATATGGGGGATTACGGTATGATGTGCTCGCTTTATGCCCATTTGGGTCGTGATCCTGTACCGTCAAGTCTTATGAAAAACCATGCCCCCAGCCTTTATCGCTGGACCGAACGGATGAATGTTTCTCATGCCGATTATTCGGATATGCCATCTTATTCGGTGCAGACGGCAAAAATGAAGGACGGACTGCCCGAGACGCTCGGACCGCTCTGGTCTTATATGGCCCGATATTTTCTGCCTGAGTTGGAAATGGGTGTTGAGACTTTGGCCGCGCTACCAGAACCCGCAATAGGCTCGCGGGCGAGTATTCATCCGAAACAATATGTATTGGGCTTTGGCGGATTTTTGCACGGCGATGTGGATATACAATGTGCTGTTCGCCCCATGAATTTTTACATGTTGCAACGTGTGACAGATGCCTATGATGGCTTATCAGCCAAGGATAAGAAACGCGTGAAAGCCTATTTCAAACCTAGCGGTCTCGCCCCTATATTAGAGTTGAAAGCGAAATATAGAATTGGGCGTGAAAATCACCAAGAGGTTTGGGCCGAGGGATAATAAGCTCCCTAGAGCCAAAAATCTAACTCGCTTTGGCTATGCCCCAATAATTATAGGACAGAACTTTCGGACCGGGGATATACATGTGTTCAAGCGTGTCGAACTCTAACCCTGCTTGCCGAAAGAGTGCTGGAATGTCCCGCCCCGTATGACATCCGCCCGCGATTTTCCTCCAAACAGGGTCGATTCGGCCCTGCCAAGCCTTTATGCCCGTGTCAGGTGCCTGGCCATGTTCGGAGAAAAATATCCGCCCGCCCGGCTTTAAAATGCGTGTCATTTCTCCTAAAGCCTTCACCGGATCAGGGATTGTGCATAGAGAATATGTCACAACAACGCTATCAACCAGGTTCTTTTCAAGGGGTATGTCTTCGCCTGACAATCCAATGCGCTCTACATTAATTGGGCAGGCCGCTCGTCTGGCTTTACTACGCTTCCAGATATGCTCGTCAGGGTCAACGCCTATGATTTTACTGACTTTTTCTGGATTATAATGCGGTAAATTTTGCCCGGACCCTATACCGATTTCTAAAACAACACCGTGCGCATGCGGAACGACTTTTTCGCGCTGCTTGGTGATAGGGCCAATTCCGCAGGCCGTATCCAGAAGGCGCGGTAAGATGTGGCGTTCATAAAAAGACATGCTCACTTCTACAGTAATCAATATCTAACAACAATGTGAAACTGCGTGTTTTGAAGTCGGAAGCATGTCTGGTTACATAAGCTCCAGATCGAAAGTTAGACCAGATCGAGATATTAGAAATGGAGAGAAAAATGCGTATAACAAATTCAATGAAAACACTGAGTGTTTTAGCGGCAGCGTTAAGTGTCATGACTGTCTCGCCCGCTCTTGCTGGTGGTAGTGGCGGTACAGGTGGCGGCGGTTTGTCATCTGGTGGTGGTAATGTGCCACAAGTCAATTATAATCCTGTGCAGGATTATCAGGACGGCTTAGCGTTTCTAAAACAGACTGAGTATAAGAAGGCCGAGCGTATGTTTGGCCGGGTTTTAAAAGCCACAAGAAAAAATGCCAGCGCCAATTACTATATGGGTGTTGCGAAAATTGGCAGAGATAAGCACAAAAGTGCTGTGCGATATTTCAAAAATGCGGCCCGTTACCAGCCGGACCTGTATGAAGCGCATGGTCAGTTAGGCGTAGCGTATGCTAAAACCGATAAAGCTGACAAAGCCCAAGAGGTAATTGAGGGATTAAATGCGGCTCAGGCCACGTGTAATGGATGTGCCAATTCTGCGCGTATTGACAAAGCTATTACGGATATCCAGACCGCCGTAGCCGGGGGTACAACAAAAGTATCGTCGCTCTCACCTTATTCGTCGGATAGTGCTGATACGCAATATTTTGCTGCTGTTAGCCTGATTAATCGCGGAGAATATAAGACCGCCTTTAACGATCTGGCCTTGACGCAAGCCGCTGTAGGCCCGCACCCGGACATTACAACCTATATGGGTTATAGCCAGCGTAAGTTAGGCAATTATGATCTTGCCAAAACATATTATGCTATGGCTTTGGATGTTGACCCGAACCATAAAGGCGCTAATGAGTATCTTGGTGAGCTTTATGTTGAAACAGGTGAAATCGCGCTGGCGCAAACACAATTGGCCAAGCTTGAAACGATTTGTAGCTTTGGATGTGTTGAAGAAGACGAGCTGCGCGGATGGATTGTAAACGCCTTACCATAGGGTTTGTTACAAGCCTTACCTTATCGTGTCTTGTAGCCTGTGCGCCCACGGAAAAACTACAAGACACAAAACCGCCAGATATTTTGCAATGGGTTAAACCTGAGAGCGATCCTATAAAGATCCTCTCACAGGCCCCGGCTGAATGTCTGGCGGACATTGATCTTAAGACACCGGAAATATTATTAGGCCGCACGGCGTTTCGATCGCCGTTTTTACTGGGCGGCCAAGCCACGCGGCGCGGGCTTACATGTCAGGCCTGCCACTCCCAGGGCCAGAGCCATAAAGACTTTTTTATTATAGGTCTTTCAGAGACTCCCGGAACGGCGGATGTAACCAATTTCCATTTTAGTGACAGTCTGGGGGATGAAGTATTTAATCCGTCGCCTATTCCGTCTTTATCAGATGATATTCACGGCGTGGATCATGACCCGCAAAAGCCCGATCTTGAGAACCTTGTCTTGAGGTTAATCACACAGGAATTTACGGGCGAGAGGCCCGAGCCTGAAGTTTTAGCGGGTTTACTGGCTTATATTCGCGCCCTTGATGATAAAAAGTGCGGCGGGCAATCCGTACTCACTGGGAAAGCATTGCTGGATTATAGGCTCTCAGTTATATCAGACGGTTTTAAAAGTTTAACGCAATTACAGTCCGGTTATTCCCCAAAAGTCAGACGATTTATTCTGGCGGGCTTGCGTCACGAAATTGGACAGCTTTATAGCCGCTATCCAGAATCAGGTAAGCTACAATCCCGATTACAGGCATTAGGTCAGTCTTTGAATTTGCGTGGGGATGAGCCGGATGCCGCGCAACTGGTCGCGGCCGAGCAGACATGGGAAGACCTCAAAAGCGCGCTCGAGGGTCAATATGAGACGTCGCTATATGCGCCAGCCTATATTCGGAGCTGGGCGGCGCGTTATTAGGCTCTGCTTAGCTATTTCGGGGCTTGAATAGTAAGCGGTGCTGATTTTTTGGGGACATTAAGGGCTGCGTCTAAATCCGTTAGCTTTTTCTGTAAGCCTTCTTCTAGCGCATCGAGCTTGGTTTTACGGAAGTGTTTTATTGCACCCGTCGGAAGATCATTATTGCCTCCAAATTGCATCCAGTTCTCACCTTGATAGCTTGGCCAATGCGATAAGCCTGCTCCGTTCGGATTTCCTGTTTTGGCAAAATTTGTCCAATAGCTCTTCATGGTCTCTGTGAGTTTTTCGTCGCTTTTTGTGAACCCCAAAATCTTTTCTTGAGAGTCAAATACAAAGGGAATTTCAGCCGCATGAAAGGCACTAAGCGTCTGGTTTTTGCTTGGCGGGATACGTCCAAAATTATAGATATAGGCGGGTTGGCCTTGGGCTTCGTTTTGGCGGGTGACAAATCTAACATTTGCGCCAAATATTTCATCGCCCATAAATTGGGTGCCTGCCTGTTCAAAATCAGTCTCCAGATCATAAAGCTCCATCAGGGCTTCGGCTTGTGTCGGGTAATGTTCACGCAGCGCCTCTAACTGGGCTTGCCGCCCATCACGGGGAAAACTCTCAATCCAGACACTTGGCTCGGGGTCGTTTGGAAAAAACAATGTGCCTTCATCAAAATTAAAGCCAAAGAGTGTCGGTACGGCGTTAAAATCACCGCTTCGAAAACTAAGGCCGACATTGTTTGGGAAAACATAACCGTCGCGGTTGTGATGAAATCCGTCCGCCATTTTTTCAGTGATAACATCCTGTACGACGTGAGCGGGTAGGGCGCGCAGTTCTTTGGCGCTGGGGTTAGGAAGCCCTAGAGCATCAGTAACCATTTTTCCGGCCTCATACCCCCCCATCCAGCCCTGCGGATTGCTCGCCATCTGGCCCAGATGATAGGTTGAGGCTCCGCTTTGACCGATAGCTTTATGAAACAAGCCTTCCGCCAAGGGGCTGGCCATAAGTTCCGTGACAGACCAACTACCAGCACTCTCGCCAAAAATTGTCACATTCTCAGGATCGCCGCCAAAGCCTTCTATATTGTCCCTGACCCATTTTAGGGCCTCGATTTGATCCAGCGTGCCATAATTGCCCGATACACTATTGGGATCATCCTCGGATAAGGCAGGGTGGGCCATATAACCCATCACGCCCAGACGATAATTTATCGTGACGAGAACGACCCCTTTTTCTACGAGGCCATTGGCTTGATAAGTGCTGTAATCACCGGAACCGAATTGGTGTCCTCCGCCGTGAATCCAGACCATGACGGGTGCTTTTTGAGCGGCTCCGATATGAGCCGTGCGAATGTTGAGATACAGACAATCCTCGCTCATTTGTGCATCCGGTCTGGCTGCAACAACACGCTTAATTAAAAACCGTTTAAACCGGCTTAGTCCATGACCGTCAACAATCCGCTCCACAAACCCGCCTTCTGTCCCGCCGGGTTGCATACAGGTGGGTGAGAATGTATCGGCATTTTTGACGCCGTCCCAAGGTCGGACGGCTTTCGGTGCGCGCCAGCGCAAATCGCCAATAGGAGCTTGGGCATAGGGTATGCCTTTAAAATTATAAAGCCCCTCTATCTCGGTCGTGACGCCTTGAACTTGACCAAGGGGTGTCTGGATAAGCGCTTCGCTGCTAAGGTTTTCCTTTGCCCCGCCGCATGCGGGTAATATCAATGCCGTGCTTAAAAGCAATGCGGGCACAATGAGTTTTGGTTGTGACGTCATATGGTCTTGCTTTAATTTTATAGGTCTTGTTCGAATTTTAGGGTGTATAATGTCCTGTTTGATCCCATTTTGCAAATCACAGAGAGTCCGTTTGCCCTCTATCTGGAATTATTGGAGAGAGGGAACTGCAAGCCTGTGGATTAATACCGGCCAGTGACTCGCTTTTAGTGGGTAAAAAGCGTAAATCTACGACATGCGGTTTGGAGAAAACTTCCTCGAAGAGCTCAAACAGCGCGTCCGACCTTCGGACGTGGTTTCCCGGCATGTGAAATTAAAACGTCAGGGGCGAGAATTTGCAGGCCTATCACCCTTTACGAATGAAAAAACACCCAGTTTTTTTGTGAATGATGAGAAAGGGTTTTATCACTGTTTTTCTTCGGGCAAGCACGGGGATGCGATCAGTTTTTTGATGGAAGTTGAAGGCCTGTCTTTTCCAGAAGCGGTTGAAAAATTGGCGGGTATGGCTGGCATGCAATTACCGCAAGCGGATCCGGATGCTGAAAAGCGGGCAGCGCGAAACAAGAAAACTGTGTCGTGGATGGAACAGGCCCAGATTTTTTTTGCGAAATCTCTCATGCGGGATGTCGGGCGTGAAGCCAGAGACTATCTAAAATCGCGGGGTTTAACCCGCACGGCGGCAGACAATTTCGGAATAGGGTTCGCCCCGGATAGTTTTAATGCCTTAAAAGCAGACCTTATCCAACAAGGGGCTTCAGAGGCGGTCTTGATTGAGGCCGGACTTATCATTGCACCTGATGATAAAAGCCGGGAGAGCTGGGACAGGTTTCGCAATCGTATTATGTTTCCGATTCATGATGCACGCGGACGTCTTGTGGCTTTTGGCGGGCGGGCTATGGCTAAAGACGCCAAGGCTAAATATTTGAACTCGCCGGAAACCCCGATCTTCCAAAAAGGAAAACTGCTCTATAACTATCCTAATGCCAGACGGGCATTAAACGCACCCAATAAGTCTGGCGAAGGGACAAGACCGCGAGGGTTGATTGTCGCTGAAGGGTATATGGATGTGATTGCGCTCTCGCGGGCCGGTTTTAAACATGCAGTGGCGCCGCTTGGGACGGCGCTGACAGAAGAGCAGCTAGACTTATTATGGCGCGTAGGGCCGGAACCCGTTTTGTGTTTTGACGGGGACAAAGCGGGACTTCGCGCTGCTTTTCGGTCTATTGAACGGGCTTTGCCTTTGCTTAAGCCCGGACAGAGCTTGCGCTTTGCGCTTATGCCCCAGGGACAAGACCCTGACGATCTTATATCTGCTAAAGGGCCGCCGGCCATGCAGGCCGTATTGGAAAAAGCCACGCCCTTGGTTGATATGTTGTGGCAAAGAGAGCTTTCGAGGGAGCCGTTAAATACGCCTGAGGCGAAGGCCGGATTGAAGGACCGGATTTTCGCGGCCTTGCGTGAAATTATCCATGAGGGTGTGCGGACGCAATATAAAACGGCTCTACTGGATAAATTTGATCAAGAATTTGGTCGAAAATCAACGTGGAGCCCCAAGGGGTCTTATGGGCAAGATCGTGTTAAGCGGCGGGCGAGTGCGGCTTTAAAATCGGCATTAAAGGCTGGTGGGGCGGAAATGGCCCGCGAAAAGCGCCTTGTCGGGGCCATATTGGAGTGGCCGGAAATGCTCAGAAAGGTCGATCAAACCTTTTTTGAGCTCATCTTTAGCGCTGAATACTGCATAAATATGCAATCTGCCTTGTTAAATTACTGGCGGGACACAATAGCGGTTGAAAAGCAAGCGATTCATGCCCATATACGCGAACAAGGATTGGAAAAAGATTTACGCATGTTTTCGAGGGATGAACAGCTGACATTAGCTGCCTTTGGAGGCCGAGACGCTGACCTGAATACACGACTGGCTTTGTGGAATGCAGAAGCCGCCGCCCATAAGGGTAAAAATCAGGCTGATGCGACCCGTGAAAATAGCCGGTCCCGTATGGCGGACACTATCCGCAGTGATAATACTGACGCGCTTGCGCGTTTAATGCGAGCCTCACGCGAGTCTCGTGAATGAGAATTTTGGCATGTAGGCCAGCGTTAAATGAGGCGCTGTGTTTGCAGGCCTAAACCTATTTTTAAGAGGTGCAATGTAGAGCGCCTTTTGAACTGGAGAACATTTATGGCAAAAGCTGCCGCCAAGACGAAAACGAAAACAACAACCAAAGCTAAAGTCAAAACAACGGCTAAAACTAAAGCGGCCGTCAAGCCGAAAGCTGCCGCTGCGCCTAAAGCTAAAGCGTCGGCAAAAACGCCTAAAGTGACAAAAACAAGCAAGACGACTAAAACCAAAGCCAAAGCGAAAAAAGCGCAGGCCGTGGAAGAGACCGTCACGGCGGTTGAAACCCCGAAACCGGAGGCAGACGCTAAACCGGAAGCACCCAAAACACCCACGTCTTTGTTAGATATGCAGGATGTCGAGGTGAAGCGGATGATTGCCTTGGCTCGCAAAAGCGGTTTGCTGGCAACGTCTGAGCTTAATAAGCACATCAAGCTTGACCAGATTACAACGGAAGAAATTGAAGTCACACTGGCCATGCTCTCTGATCTTGGCATTTCGGTTGTCGATGATTCAAATGAAGAAGAAACCGGCCCCAAGACGCTGGCCCGTGCAGAGACAACGACGGTTAAAGGTGGTAACTCCAAGGAAGAGCTAGACCGCACAGATGATCCGGTACGGATGTATTTGCGCGAAATGGGCACGGTCGAGCTGTTATCGCGTGAGGGTGAAATTGCGATTGCCAAACGTATAGAGGCGGGTCGTGACACCATGATTAAGGGTTTGTGCGAAAGTGCGCTGACTTTTGAGGCGATTATGGTCTGGCGCGAAGAGCTGGAAGAAGGCCGTATTCTCCTGCGTGATATTATTGATCTGGATACGACTTATAATCGGTCTATCGGCAATGTGCAGGAAGACCGCTCAGGGGCGGCTGTGCGTCGCGAGAAAATCGAAAAGGGCGAGATTGAAGCGACAGAAGATGATCTCAAGCCGCGTGATGATGAGCGCAAGATTAAAATCGAACGGAATTATGAAGAAGGTCAGAAAACGCTCGATGATGATGATGTGGAAGAGGAAGACGAGAAGGTCAATCTGTCCATGGCGTCAATGGAGGCGGAACTACGTGAAGATGTCATGGAGACACTTAACGTCATTTCACAGGATTTCGCCCGTTTTCAGAAATTGCAGCAAATGCTCATTAGAGCCCGACTTTCGGGTAAGAAAATGCGCAAACCGCAGGCGGAAGAATATGACGCGATACAAGCGCGGATTATCGAAGAGATCAAATCTTTACAGCTCAATAATGCACGGATTGATGCGCTGATAGATCAGCTATACGCGATTAACCGCCGCTTTATTTCGCTCGAAGGGCGTCTCATGCGACTGGCTGATGGAAATGGTGTGCCGCGCCACGAATTCTTGAACGCCTATTTGGGCTCTGAACTAAACCCGAACTGGTTGGAGGACATGGCGTCCAAATCAGAGGCTTGGGAGAGATTTACCAAACGCGAAAGTGTCTCAATTGATAAAATCCGCACGGAGATCGGCACACTTGCCCAAGAGACCGGTGTGCCAGTCGATGAATTTAGACGAATTGTGCAGGCCGTACAAAAAGGCGAGCGCGAGGCGCGCCAAGCCAAAAAGGAAATGGTCGAAGCCAATCTGCGTCTCGTTATTTCGATTGCGAAAAAATATACTAACCGCGGTCTGCAATTTCTGGACCTTATACAGGAAGGCAATATTGGCCTGATGAAAGCGGTGGATAAATTTGAATATCGGCGGGGTTATAAATTCTCGACATATGCCACGTGGTGGATAAGACAAGCCATTACGCGCTCTATTGCCGATCAGGCCCGCACTATTCGTATTCCCGTGCATATGATCGAAACGATCAACAAGATTGTACGAACCTCTCGTCAGATACTCCACGAAATTGGCCGTGAGCCGACGCCGGAGGAACTGGCCGCCAAGCTTTCCATGCCTTTGGAAAAAGTGCGTAAGGTTATGAAAATTGCCAAAGAGCCGATCTCGCTTGAAACCCCGATCGGGGACGAGGAAGACAGCCAACTTGGTGATTTCATCGAGGATAGTAATGCTATGCTCCCGATTGACTCGGCTATCCAGTCCAATTTGCGCGAAACGACAACGCGTGTTCTGGCCAGCCTAACGCCGCGCGAAGAACGTGTTTTGCGTATGCGCTTTGGTATTGGCATGAATACAGACCACACTTTAGAGGAAGTCGGTCAGCAATTCTCAGTAACCCGCGAACGTATTCGCCAAATCGAGGCTAAAGCCTTGCGTAAGCTCAAACACCCAAGCCGCTCTCGTAAATTGCGGAGTTTCCTCGACCAGTAACAGCAATCCGGCACTTCTCGCCGGATGGAAGGCCCTTATGAGCAAGCGGGACGGTGTAGCGATTATTCTGGCGGCTCTGGCCTTTTCGCTTTGGGGTTATGGCTGGTACGCGACCCTCTTTGATGATGTCTGGCAAAGCCTGATTGGGCGCTCTGAGCAAGAGCTTATTGATATGACGGTGGCGCGCGGGCAAATCCAGAACATATTGGTGATCGTGATCAGCCTTGTGCAGGCGACGGGATTATGGGCTCTTATAAAGGTAACCCGCGCCAAGACCTTGTTTCAACATATCGGCCTTGGGGCGCTGGTCGCGACCCTGATTGTCATGCCGGCTCTTGGCAATGCGACATTATTTGCCGGAACCCCTTTGGCGCTCCTCATTCTCGATTATGGCCATTTCCTATTGGGCTATATGGGGATAGCTTTGACCCTGTTTTTGGTTAAGTTCATCCGATGACCCCTAGTGCGCTTGTTATCCTTGCAGGCGGTGGGGGTGTGCGTATGGGCGGACGTGATAAGGGCCTGCTGGAGCATGGCGGCGTGCGCTTTATTGATCTGATTATCAAGAGAATGAAGGCGCAGGGGCATAGCGGACGCTCATTGAACGTCGTGATTTCAGGCGCTCATGATTATGGTTTGGGTGTGCCGGTTATAAAAGACTTGCCGCAATTCCCGTCGGGGCCTGTGGGGGGCGTGCTGTCTGCATCGCATTATCTTGCCGAAACCGCACCAGATATAGGCGGCTTTTTTAGTCTTCCTGTTGACGGGCCAATCTTTCCGCCAGACTTAACAGAGCGGCTTTACCAGCCAGAGCGCTGCGCCTATGCCAAGGATGAAACAGGGGCGCATTTTGTCTATGGCTGGTGGGCGCAATCTATTTTAACCCCGCTCATAACCCCTGCGCAAGACGGGCAAACAGCGCCGATAACTCATCCGCGCTCCATGCGCCGACTTGTTGAATTTTGCGGTGCAGAACCTGTGCATTGGACGGGCGGGAAAGTTTTTTTAAACGTCAACACGCCGGAAGATTTGGCAGCGTTAAAACGCACGCCATAATGTTGTCATTTGGGGCTATGAGGCTTTTGTTTTAGGCGCGGCCAGCGGTCTGAATATGGACTGTACCATTAGGCCCATATAGCCGTTAAATAGGTAATGCGTATATTCCATGTCCGGATCGATTTTTGAGGCATGTTCCCAGCCTTGCGGCGGTATTTCGAGCAGGTGATTAACCCCAGCCATCTTGCGGGCATAATAGGTGCCCCGCTCTTTATCCATCGTATCGTGGGTTTGAATGCCAAGTGTGTTTTGTAAGCGCTGGCAAAGCTCTAATACAGTAAAAACGCTTGCGAGATCATGTAAAACAATTGTGCGTATGGCTTTATAGCTTTGCTGATTAGTCAGGCTATTAAAGTCAAACCGGTCATCAATATCCAAACAGATATAGAGCTGATTGCCGATGAGAGCGCATTGAATATTACGGCCTAAATAGTCCTCATCAAATTGCATCAACCTTTCCATAAAATCCGGCGAGATAAGGGCGCGAGCTTCTGTTTGGTCATCACTGTATATTTCAAAGCGCTTTTCAAATTCGCGGTCAACAAAGCCAACGCGCTTCATTTCCTGTACGGTTTTGGTGTTCAAGTGCCCCCGGTCACGGGTAATAATCGTTCGGGCATTAAAATTACGCGCTCTATTTGTCCCTCCCTCCAATGTCATAACGGCCCCGCCAAAACCTTGATGAGCAGTTATGTCTGAGAGGGAAAAGCTTTGCTCACCATAACCTTTACCGCTAACAGACCCGCGGCTGATAAAACGGCCTGCTGGTGAGGCGAGCATGCCAAAGGCGCGTAAAGCCTGCAAAGCTGGCGGGTGTATACCCGGGCTTTGATATTGCCAGTTCAAGTTTTCATAAACATAGCGGCGCAGATTGAAGACCTGCATAGAGAGCCTTCGCTTGTCTGGATCCATCTGTTCGACACTATTCATAAGAGGTTTTTTAAGGCCAATGCATTGATATTTCATAAAGCCTTTGGCAATTTGCGCGACTAACATATAAAGAAATTCGCATATTGTAATTTGTTGCACCGTGTTCTATATTGGCTTGATTTTAAATTTCATCATTTGATTATATTCAGGGACAGGCCATGCGGATATCCTTACAAGACCTACTTACCCAGCGCGCGCTTATTTTGGCGGACGGCGCAACAGGTACGAATTTTATGGAAATGGGGCTGGAACCCGGATTTCCTCCGGATTTATGGAACCTGACCGAACCGGAAAAACCGGCAGCATTACACCGCAAATTTGTAGAGGCGGGCTCCGATATTATTTTGACCAATACGTTCGGGGCCAATGCGCCGCGCTTAAAGCTCCATGACGCCCAAGACCAGACTTACGAGATCAATAAAGCAGGGGCGGAGATTGCTGGCCGGGTTGCGGCGGAAAGTGAGCGTCCTGTTGTTGTGGCCGGCTCGGTGGGGCCGACGGGCGAGTTATTTGAGCCTATGGGCGAAATGACAATGGAAAGCGCTGTGGCGGCTTTTACGGAGCAAATAAGGGGCTTGCGGGACGGCGGGGCGGATGTAGCCTGGATTGAAACCATGTCGGCAACCGAGGAGATTGAGGCTGCTGCTAAAGCGGCGATAGATTTGGGCATGCCTTATGTATACACGGCCAGTTTTGATACGGCGGGGAAAACGATGATGGGGCTGGCACCAGCCAATATTGGCGATGTCGCCAAAACTATTTCGCAAGCGCCCTTAGCTTACGGGGCAAATTGCGGCGTCGGGGCGTCTGACATGTTGGTTTCCAATCTGGCCATGACGGAGGCTGACCCGGAGGCGGTGATAGTGGGTAAAGCCAATTGTGGTATCCCCGTAGTGAAAGGCAAGCATACTGTCTATACGGGAACGCCAGAGCTAATGGCGGATTTTGTGGCTATGGCGGCTGATGCGGGTGTACGTATAATAGGCGGATGTTGCGGGACTGCCCCAGAACATATTGCGGCTATGCGAGAGGCCCTAGACACTTATGAGGCTGCTGAACGCCCGACGCTTGAGCAAATCACAACGCGCATTGGCCCGCTAATGGCTCCTCCGAGTAATATGGCGGCTAAAGACCGTGTTAAGGCCCGGGATGCGCGCCGCCGCAGACGTTAAGAAACGAACCAGCACAGACGCAGAGGTCTAAAGGCTTTCGTTTCGTAACCGAGTGCGGTAATCACGGTCTATGAACTCCCCGACTCATACTTTAATGGCGATGGCTGCCTTTTCGAAAAAGGGTCAACCTTTGCGGAATTGGGCCGTGTTTATCGGCTCGCTCATTCCTGATGCATTTATCTATTTTGCTTGGGTTTGGTTGACTTTTATTAAGGGTGAAAGCCAGCGCAGGATTTGGGATGAGATATATTTCCAAGCACCCATGCAACTCACCGCTTCGATCTTCAACTCTGTGCCTCTATACGCGCTATTGGGTTTTATTGGCTATGTCATGTGGCGAGCAAAAGACCGCTGGGCCCCATACGCCTTACTTTTGTTGGTCTTTGCCTTAGCGGCGTTACTGCATATTACTTTTGATTTTCCTGTCCACAATCATGATGCCTATGCGCATTTTTGGCCTATAAGTGAATGGCGTTTTATTTCGCCTTTGTCCTATTATGAGAGAGAACATCATGCAGGATTTGTCGGCGTGGTAGAATGCCTTTTGGCGCTGGGGGCGATCTATGTGCTTTGGAAACGCTTTCCTGCGAAATGGGTAAGGCGGGTCTTAATCTTGTTTGGCTCTCTTTATCTCTTATTACAGCTCGCCTTTTGGCTAGGACCGATTGTAGGCGGGTAAGGACTCGAATGGCTCTAATAACATTGGATGATCTCAAAAATACTCAGGGTGTGCTGCTTGGCCTTGATCCCGGTACAAAGACGATAGGGTTGGCGATAAGCGATGCAACCCGCCTGATTGCAACGCCTTTGAAGACTATAAAACGCACGAAATTTAAGCAAGATGCGCAAGAGCTGCTGGCGATTTATGAAAATCGTAATGCCGTGGCTATGATTATCGGTTTACCCTTGAACATGGATGGATCTAAAGGGCCGCGGGCACAATCGGTTAAGGATTTTTGTCAGAACCTACTTACTATCCAAAACCTACCGATTTTTATGTGGGATGAGCGCCTATCGACTCAGGCTGTTACGCGTACATTGCTTGAAGCCGATACGAGCCGTAAAAAGCGCAAAGAGAGTGTGGATAAGCTGGCAGCGGGTTATATTTTGCAGGGCGTTCTCGATCGTTTGCGCGCTGAATAGACGGGTCTGCCAAACAGTCTTAACTCTAAACTAGATAAGGACTTTTTTTGAACGATTAAGATTGTTTTAACTGCGTCTGCTAATCGAAACCTAATGCTTGTGTGCGAATATTTCTCCCAAACAGTGAGTAACGGTAAAGGTAGGATTAGAAATGTTGGCAAGATTTCTTAAAAATACTAGCGGTAATTTCAGTACGATGTTGGCTGTAAGCGCGACAGTTTTAGCTATTGGGGCAGGCGTTGCAATTGATTCCTTGGGTATTACAAGCCAGAAAAGAAGTTTGCAGGATATGGCCGATGCTGCGGTTTTATCGGCTATCTCTACCGGGGAAGTCGACATAAAAGTCTTAAACAAGATTGTAGCCCAATCTCTAGCGGCCAATAATAAAAAAGGCTGGGAGCTTGATTTCGATCTTGTCGCTGAAAACGAAAGTCTAACTCTGACGGTGGACTCGCCTTATAATACGAAACTATTAGGCTTTCTGGGGCGCGAAAACTTAAATGTTAATGCACTCTCACAGGTGGGTATTCCAGAAGATGTGCCGATAAATGTTGCAATGGTGCTTGATCGTACAGGGTCTATGGAAGGGGCTAATATGTCCGCTTTACAAGCAGCCTCGTCGGTCCTTATTGATCAGTTCTCCGAATATTCCGCGGACACGCAGGTCGCAATTGTCCCGTTCTCTGATTATGTGAATGTAGGTGTTTCGCGCCGCAATGAGCGCTGGTTGGATGTCCCGGCTGATGTTACGACGACGACACCGGCTTCCTGTTCGATCAAAGAAGACCGGCCTTGTATTAGGCGTGAAAGACGCACGGTCACAGACCTAGTGGACGGCGTTAATCGGACGCGTTCGATCAATGCATGCGTAGAACGTGGAAATAACGGATCAAGAGAGGTTTGCGAACCCGAGAAAACTGAAACAATAACATGGCAGGGCTGTATTGGTTCTCGCAATGGATCCTTAAACCGGCAGGCTGCTTTTGATAATCGTAGGATTCCGGGGATTTTAGGTCAGAGGTGCGGCGAAGAGGTTTTGCCACTCACCAGAGATTTGAATAGTGTGAAAGCAAAAATAAATAGCCTTACAGCCGACGGGTCTACTTATATTCCAATTGGTTTGATAAATGGCTGGAGAATGCTTAACCCTGAGCTTCCCTTTGATTCATTCTCGAATGTCGATCAGGATCGTCGTCGTACGCTTATTGTTATGACGGACGGAAAAAATACCCGCTCTATCTCCGATCCCTATGATGAAGGTCGCCATCAGGGAGAGGATGAAGATGCAGCCAATGATTTAACGGCTGAATTATGTGAAAATATCAAAAATGACAATATTGATATTTGGTCAGTCGCTTACAGATTCCCCGGTACATCGGCAACAGATACAAAAGCTGTGCTTAGAAGCTGCGCGTCTACACCGGGTCAGTTTTTTGATGCTGATGACAGGGAAGAACTCATTGCCGCATTTGAGGATATTGGCCGCAGGCTCTTTGCTGTCCGTCTTACAAAATAACGATCAGACCCGCCAAATGTCGTAATCCGCCAAGTCATTGCTTTACAAATCTGGCTAAGACCTATAAAGCAGCGCAAATCTTGTTGAGGATATATGGCGTCTGTGAAAGACCATATCAGTGAATACCCGTTTGAGAAGCCTCACTGTTTATCTATTTCCGATTTTCACCGAATGGATGTTGAAGCCCTTCTGGCGTTAGGTGAGCATTATCTTGATCTGAATATTCAAAAGCATATTGATCCTACCAATGTGCTAGCGGGTAAAACCCTGATTAATCTGTTCTTTGAAAATTCGACCCGTACAGAAAAATCATTCGAGGTTGCCGCAAAGAGATTAGGCGGCGATGTTATCTCCATGAATGTCGGTGTGAGTTCGGTCCAGAAGGGCGAGACTTTACTGGATACGGCCGCGACACTCAATGCGATGAACCCGGATATTCTGGTTGTCCGCCATAATGCCTCAGGCGCACCGGCGCTTTTGGCGCAAAAAGTCTCCTGTGCGGTTATAAATGCCGGGGACGGTACACATGCCCATCCCACACAAGCCTTATTGGATGCCTTAACTCTGAGACGGGTCTTCGGGGAGGATCTGGGCGGTAAAACCATTGCCATTTGCGGTGATATTCTACACTCTCGCGTTGCGCGTTCCAATGTGAAGCTCTTATCCTTATTGGGCTGTGAAGTGCGGCTAGTCGGTCCGCGTACATTAATGCCCACGAATGCGGATATGTGGGGTGTAAATATTTTTCACGATATGAAAACGGGCTTGGCGGGATGTGATGTTGTCATGATGTTACGCTTGCAATTAGAGCGTATGAGCGGGGCCTTTGTCCCTTCAAAGCGGGAATATTTTCACTTTTATGGCTTGGATCATCATAAGCTAGGTTTTGCTAATCCCGGTGCGAAAGTTATGCATCCCGGCCCTATGAATAGGGGTGTTGAAATCAGCTCTGCGATCGCAGACGATCCTAATGTTAGCCTCATTACACAACAGGTTGAAACCGGCGTTGCTATGCGTATGGGTATTTTACATGCCTTATCTAAAACGCCTTTCCCCAAAATAAGTGGGAAAACGCAATGAGCAAGACAACCATCATCAATGCCCGACTTATTGACCCAGAGACTGGACGCGACGAACTTGGAAGCCTGCAAATCGAGGACGGTAAAATCAGTGCCTTGGGAAAAGGGGTGAAATCTGCAGGCGAGGTGATCGACGCAGCGGGGTTGATATTATCGCCCGGCCTTATTGATATGCGTGTCACGACAGGAGAGCCGGGACGCGAAGGGATTGAAACGCTCGCGAGCGCTGGACGAGCGGCGGCTTCGGGCGGGGTGACCTCTATTGTTGTTATGCCCCATACCAAGCCTGTCATTGATGATACCGCCTTGCTGGATTATGTCGCGCGTCGTTCAGAACAAAGCGCGGATGTGAATGTCTATATTGCCGGTGCTTTGACGCAGAATTTGGGCGGTGAGAATATGACCGAAATCGGTCTTATGGCCGAGGCCGGCGCTATCATGTTTTCCAATGGTAATGTCCCGATCGCAGACACTCAGCTCATGCGTCGTCTTTTATCTTATGGATCAAATTTCGGGGTTTTGATTTCCAACCGGGCGATGGATGCGTCTTTGGCAGATGGAACATGTGCGCATGAAAGTGCCGTATCAACACGTTTGGGTTTGGTCGGATCACCCAGTGCAGCCGAGCGTATAATGGTTGAACGTGATGTCGCGCTCGCCGAGTTAACTGGGGGACGGTTATTTATTGACATGATTTCCTCACGCGATGCTGTAGAGGTTGTCAGACGGGCCAAAATGAAATCGACGGATATATATTGTTCGGTTTCAATAAATCATCTGTGCTTGAATGAAATTGACATTGGCGATTACCGAACCTTTGCCAAGCTTGACCCGCCCCTACGGGAGGAAGCTGATCGCCAAACCTTATTAGAGGCGATTGGTACGGGGGATATAGACGTGATCGTATCGGATCATTATCCACGACCGGCGGGGCAAAAACGCTTGCCTTATTCAGAAGCCTATCCCGGGGCGGTTGGGTTGGAGCTATTGCTGGGAGCGGGCCTGACGCAGGTAAATGATAAGGCTCTAGGCCTAATAGATTTTTTAAAGGCGGTTACGATTAATCCGGCCAAGATTTTGGGTTTGCCTAGTGGACGGTTGGCTAAGAATGCGCCCGCTGATCTTACGCTTATAGACCCAGACCTGCCATGGGTGTGTCACTCAGAAACGCTTTTGTCCAAATCCAAAAATACGCCCTTTGATGGTCGCCGCCTTACCGGGCGTGCCGTCAAAACCTGGGTCGGAGGGCATGTGGTGTTTGATAGGGATGTGCCAGCTTAGTTTAAAAATTCCTTGCGAGGACATTACTGGTTCTCGGGCCGTATACCGACCCAATGCGTATCGACATAGGCCTTTATATTTTTATTGTCCGTTTCCGTATCGCCGGTCAGTTCCATAAGGCGGTCGAGCACGACACGTTTATTAGGTCCGTCAAAAGCGCATATGAACACGGGGACTTTGGCGGCGTAGGCCACTCTCAGATAGCCGGTTTTATATTGCGCTACTTTCGAGCGTGTACCTTCGGGCGGAAAGCCAATGCAGACATTATCAACGGAGTCGATATAAGTGGTTAGCTGTTCGACAACATTGGGGCCAGACCCTTTTGTGCGGTCGACGGGATATCCACCCAAAGCCTTAAAAATAGGTCCCATAGGCCAGAAGAACCATTCTTTTTTAATCAAAAATGTATAACGAAACCCGGAAGCCAACATAGCGAGTGTGGCGGCAATAGCATCCCAATTAGATGTATGGGGTACGCCGAGTATGACGAATTTCGGGGTGTCGGGCATGCGGCCCACAAGTTTCCACCCTATAAGCTTTAAACCAAAAGACCCAAGAGCGCGGGTGAGAGCATTGCCCATGCGCGGAGAATGTGGGCTCATATGGGGGTTGTCATATTTCATGGGCGTTTATCTGTTATGTGGGTTATTTGACGGTCGCGTCGTTAGGCTCGGGGTTTAAACCTAGTAGCGAACGCCTTTATAATGTTCATCGTAATAGGCTTTGATCTCTCTATTATCTAATTCAACGTCAAATTTCAAATCCCAAATTTTATCTAGAATAATCTCTTTTTTCGGGCCATTGAGCGCCACGAGGAAAACAGGTATATCCGCAGCATAGGCTATACGTAGATATCCTTTTTTAAAATTCTTTACTTTAGAGCGTGTGCCTTCAGGTGTGATACCTAGCCAGGCCTTTTCCTGAGTGGCAAACCATTCTGTCATTTGGCTTGCGATGTCTTTTCCTTTTTTTCGATCAATAGGCACTCCGCCCAACTTTTTAAACAAACCGCCCAAGGGCCAGACAAAGGCTTCTTTTTTCATCATCCAAGAACATTTCAATCCGATATGATGCATTGTGGCGAGGGCGAGTATGAGGTCCCAATTTGATGTATGGGGCGCGCCGATGAAAATGCATTTTTTGACATTTGGTATTTGGCCTTTAAGTGACCACCCTAATGCTTTCAAGACCCAGCCAGCAAGCGCTCGTGTAAAAGCTGTCCCGGTTTTTGGAGATAATTCTGAAGCATGCTGACTGTGGGACTTGCCCATAATTTGGCCTTTTGGCTATATCTATAACGTCTTGCTCTTTATGGCAATCAACGCAATGAAAAGCAGAGAGGGTGCAGGCTTGGAGTAAATGCCTAAATAAAATGCGTCAAATTAAGCGCTGCTAAAATCAGGAAAAGCCCTAAAATGAAATCAAAAGTAAGGCTGGTATAGAGTGCATTGGATGGCAAACGTTGGAAACGGTGATAAATATCGACTCGTTCATAAATGCGATAGCCAAAACGACATAATACCAATAAGCCGAAAAAAATCTGGAGTAAGAATATTAGGGGTATGTTTTGCAAGTTTGCGCTCCGTCAATTAGACCAAATGTAGCAAAATACATGCCAGTAAACTATGCGTTTACTTGGGATGCGCTACGACAATGTGAAAATTACCCCATTCATTTCCGAAACATGCATAAGAAATCACAATTTATATGTCTACCAACCATAAGTTGAGGCGCCTTGCGCTTAAGGGCTTGCGGCGCGCTTCCTGCCCTGCTAATCGGCGCGAACAAATTATGCGGATAAGGAGCATCCTGTGAGTGACCCTGAAAATTCAGACTCTGTGACGGCGCTTGACGTCAAAAAAATAGCCCGTCTCTCGCGCTTACATGTTCAAGAGGATGCTTTACAGAACCTCGCAGATGACCTGAACGGTATTTTGCGCTGGATTGAACAATTAGGTGAGGTCGATGTCGAGGGTGTTGAGCCTATGACCTCTGCTGTCGATATGGCCGCGCCCATGCGCAAGGACGAGATTTCCGATGGCGGAATGCGTGATGACGTCTTGCAAAACGCCCCGAAAAAGGATGACGGTTTCTTTGTTGTCCCTCGCTCAGTAGAATAGACCGTGGAATAAATTATGAGCGCTCTTACAAAACTCACACTCGAAGCCGCGCTTGGCGGCATGGCTAAAGGCGAATTTAGCTCTGTGGAGCTGACCAAAGCCCATATTGAGGCCTGTCAAAAGGCCGGCAAGCTCAATGCTTTTATAACCGATACGCATGAATTAGCATTGGAGCAGGCGGCGGATTCTGATGCACGCCGCGCTAAAGGCACCGTTGGTCTGCTGGAGGGCGCACCTATTGGTGTGAAGGACTTGTTCTGTACCGAAGGGGTGAAAACTTGCGCGGGCTCGAAAATTCTTGGTGATTTCGCCCCGACATACGAAAGCACGGTCACGGCCAATATGAAGGCTGACGGCATGGTCATGCTCGGCAAGCTAAACCTTGATGAATTTGCGATGGGCAGCTCGAATGAAACGTCTGCTTACGGCCCCGTCATTAATCCTTGGCGCAAAGGTGAAGACCTTGTGCCGGGCGGCTCATCTGGCGGCTCCGCAGCTGCGGTCGCGGCGGATTTATGCTTGGGCGCAACGGCGACAGATACGGGCGGCTCTATCCGTCAGCCTGCCAGTTTCACGGGCACGGTCGGGATAAAGCCGACTTATGGGCGCTGTTCGCGCTGGGGCACAGTCGCTTTTGCGTCCTCGCTTGACCAAGCGGGCCCGATTGCCAAGACGGTCAAAGACGCCGCTATCTTGCTTGAGAGCATGGCGGGCTATGATGCCAAGGATAGCACCTCGCTTAACATTGATGTGCCGAAATGGTCAGAGGCTTGCGGGGCGTCCGTGAAGGGCTTGCGCATTGGTATCCCGAAAGAATATTCTATCGACGGCATGCCCTCTGAAATCCAATCGCTTTGGGATAAAGGTGTTGAGATAATGAAAGATGCGGGTGCCGAGATCGTGCCTATCTCTCTGCCCCACACGAAATATGCGCTGCCGGCATATTATGTTGTCGCGCCTGCGGAAGCCTCTTCCAATCTCGCGCGCTATGACGGGATGCGCTATGGGCTGCGTGTTGACGGCAAAGACCTTAACGACACTTATGACCGCACACGCACAGAAGGCTTCGGCGATGAAGTCCGCCGCCGTATTATGATCGGGACTTATGTGCTCTCTGCGGGTTATTATGATGCCTATTATCTGCGTGCGCAAAAGGTCCGTACGCGCATTGTCGAGGATTTCGAAAATGCGTGGCAGACTTGCGATGCTATCCTGACCCCAACAGCGCCGTCCGCACCCTTTGCTGTCGGGCGCAAAGTCAATGACCCTGTGCAAATGTATCTCAATGATATTTTCACAGTGACAACCAATCTGGCCGGATTGCCGGGCATTAGCGTGCCGGCTGGCCTAGACAAAGACGGCCTCCCGCTCGGCCTCCAGTTCATCGGCAAAGCGCTCGATGAAGACACCGTGTTCAAAGCGGCCAGTGCGCTTGAGGCGGCAGCAGGGTTTACGGAGAAGCCAGAGGCATGGTGGGCTTAGTTAAATGAATCTGAACTCAGCTACGGAATGGATTGCTTGGGGTGGAATTGTACTTCCTCTTATTGGAATGTCATGGGCTGCTATTCAGTATGTTCTTAATGAGAAGAGAAAAGTCCAGAGTAAGAGGTATTCAGAGTTTTCTAGCCTGTTGGGGGAGGTTAATAGTGGTATTTTGACCAAGCAAATTGGAGCTATATATGAACTCAGAAAATATCCAGAATATAAAGAGGTAACAGGCCGAATTTTGTCACAAATTGATATTCGCGGTACAGCAGCCGATCTACTTACTAACGAAATGGACATTACATTGTCCGAACTTGGATTAAAAAAGAGAGTGAAAAAATAATGTTCACGGCAAAACGCGTAGGCGACCCACGAGATTATATTAAAGGCGAGACCGGTGATTGGGAGATTATCATCGGGCTGGAAGTCCATGCGCAGGTCGCGTCGAACTCCAAGCTCTTTTCGGGCTCCTCCACCGAATATGGCAGCGCGCCCAATAGCCAAGTTTCGCTCGTCGATGCGGGGATGCCTGGCATGCTCCCTGTGGTCAATGAGTTCTGCGTGGAGCAAGCGGTCAAGACGGGCCTTGGCCTAAACGCGCAGATAAATCTGTTCTCGCGCTTTGACCGTAAAAACTATTTCTATGTCGATCTGCCCCAAGGTTATCAAATCAGCCAGTTCGAGCATCCTATTGTTGGTGAGGGCGAGATTGAAGTCCTCCCCATTGATGCGGACGGCAATACGCTCGAGCCTGTCACGGTCGGGATTGAGCGGCTCCATCTGGAGCAAGATGCGGGCAAATCCGTGCATGATCTTTCTCCTGATGAAACTTATGTCGATTTGAACCGCTGCGGCGTGGCGCTGATGGAGATTGTGTCTAAACCCGATATGCGCAGTCCCGAAGAGGCCTCGGCCTATGTTGAAAAGCTGCGCGGGATTGTGCGCGCGCTGGGCACTTGCGACGGGGATATGGAGAAGGGGAACCTTCGCGCTGATGTGAATGTCTCCGTGCGAAAGCCAGGCGGAGAGCTGGGCACGCGCTGCGAGATTAAAAACGTGAACTCCATGCGCTTTATTCGCCAAGCCATTAATTATGAAGCCCGCCGCCATATCGAGATTATCGAAGCGGGCGGCACGATCGACCAAGAGACGCGACTTTTCGATAGCGTCAAAGGCGAGACGCGGACGATGCGCTCCAAAGAGGACGCCCATGATTACCGCTATTTCCCCGACCCTGATTTGCTCCCGCTCAAGCTGGAGCAGAGCTTTGTTGATAAGGTGAAGGCCGAGCTGCCAGAGCTGCCCGACGCGATTAAAGCGCGCTTTATGGCCGAGTATAATCTGTCCGAATATGATGCACGTATTCTCACCGCTGAGAAAACCAAGAGCGATTTCTACGAGGTTGTCGCCAAAGGGCGCGACGCGAAAATCGCGGCCAACTGGACCATGGTGGAGCTTTTCGGCGCGCTGAACAAAGCTGGGCTAGAGCTTGAAGACAGCCCCGTTTCTGCTGAAGCGCTGGGCGGGTTGATTGACCGTATTTCTGATAACACCATCTCTGGCAAAATCGCCAAAACCGTGTTTGAGAAAATGTTCGAAGGCGGGGGCAGCGCCGATGACATCATCGAGAAAGAGGGCCTTAAACAGGTCACAGATATGGGCGCGATTGAAGCCATGGTCGACGAGGCTATCGCCGCAAACGCCGCTCAAGCCGAAAAAGCCAAAGAGAACCCAAAGCTCCTCGGTTTCTTTGTCGGCCAAGTGATGAAGGCATCACAAGGCAAGGCCAACCCGCAAGCGGTGAATGAGATATTGCGTAAGAAGCTGGGGTTGTAAGGAGATCTTTAGATAAAAATTAAGCGCCAAAATATCAGTCCAAGACGGTTTCGTTATTGGACGAACGTAATATCAATTCTGTTTTGGGGCCTTTTTAAATTGGCAGTTGGCAGTTGGTTTATTTATATTTTCAGGACGACTATAGCGGATTGGTCGTTTTCAATAGGTCTTATCTTTATTGCCATAATTGGTTTCGTAATTTTAGTGCCCTATATATTAGGAGGGTTACTTCTTATTTTTTTAGCTTTTGCAAATATTATTATTGGCTTGTGGATGCTCTTAAC
>CAZHPV010000016.1:0-40481 GCA_964534845.1 uncultured Caulobacterales bacterium | reverse complement strand
GTTAAACGGTAGTATCAATTACGATATAAATGATAATATCAATGTTGGTATTGAAGCGATTAACCTTCTGCAAACTGATGCAGATCAGTTCTGTGTGAACAATAATTCGCTCCTATGTTTTAACGGCATTACTGATCGCCGTATCGTTGGTGGCGTGAGCTTGAAATTCTAGCTCTTTCTCAAATCTAATAGCGAACCCATAATTCAACCCATCTTCTTTCGAAGCGTGAATTGAGTTCGCTGTTAGGCATTTGAAACAAACCAATACGGTGCGCCTTATGGCGCGCCTATACGGGGAAATAGCAGTTAGGGTGGCTGGAAGTCAGTCTTTCAATGCAGAGATAAATTCAACCTCGATTAAGTTGCGAACCCTATTTCTTAGATAGTCCAGAAGGAGATAAACTCGTGAAAGATACTAGTCGCATGTATCATAAAATTGTCGACGAAATATTAGACTTAGTGGATACAGATAATTTTTCAGTTGGAAGTCGTCTGCCCTCTGAACGCGAATTGGCTCTAAAATTCGGTGTTAGCCGTGCGTGTATACGGGAAGCGCAAATTGTTCTCGAAGCCCAAGGGCATCTCAAAGTTAAAGCGGGGTCAGGGGCTTACGTTTTTAATAAAAATGACCCTAAATCAAGTTGTCTGCCTAACCCTGAATGTTTTGAGCTCATTGAGGCCCATGGTCTTTTTGGCGGCGAAGTTGCGGCGCTGGCAGCCCTGCTCATAACGGATGACGCCATTAAGCAATTAGAGAAGCTCGCATCTATTATAGTGGGTAAAATTAGCAGTGAAATGACCCCTGACGAAGCCGTTGTTGCGTTTTATAACCTCATTGCCAAAGCGACGAATAACCGTGCGATTATATTTTTGATCGAGAATATGTGGGTAATCAAACCTGAGGTCAATCAAACCCGCCCGACGCGTTCCAGGGTTCATAGTCATGTATCAGCTTACTTAGAAGACGAACATAAAACCATAATCGCCGCCTTAAAAAAACGAGACCCGATAAAAGCACGTGAGGCGACTCAAGAATGTTTTTCACGTATTATGAAAGTGCTTCTTGAAGCGTCAGAATTGGACGCATATCAAGAAATGAAACGGAAAATGTCTGAAACCCGCTCTCGCTTCCTCCTAAGCTCACATTTGAGCTAGCCATAGCGATTGCTTTTTCGTGGCGTGATTTATGTCTCCGCAAAGAGATTGGGCACGATAAATCATAAACGAAATATTTTTCGCTACCTGCCGAGTGCTGGGCTTGATGTTCCTGATGATAATCATTTGGCGATGGAAAATGCTCGTAAGCCCTTATTAGCGATTGGTCATCAAATGGGCCAAAGCTCTAACCCGTCCCAATTAACAAACCATTCGGGCTTCACCTCTCCCCACACCTTTCCCTAGTCCTCAACCCCGCGGCGGGTTAACTAGACTTTAAAGGCATCAGACTAAGCCGTCTTTAGTCAGTACGAAGAGGTATGTTATGCCGTCATTTGCAAAAGTTTTGCGTCAGGCTGCCATTGCGGGGCTTTTGGTATCTACAACACTTTCGGCATGTACGCCAAAGGCGGTGCCCGTGAAGCCTAATGCTGAACAACTGACTTCGCTCAATAGACTTTATAAAAACTGTATCCCTGCCGCCGCTAAGACCGGGACTAACACGTTGAAAAATCTGGCAAGACATAGAAAGCCAGAGCTGTATTTTACATGCGATGAAATGAAACAGCTTTGTGAAAAGGATTACGGACATGATCGATGCCAAGGCATGATGATCGTGGCGTCTATTGAAAATGCTGTCCACAAGGCTTGCCGAACGCGCAGTACATCACCGGCTTGCAGGAAATTGGATGCTTGCAACATAAAGGGCTTTGAATCGCCTGAATGTTTAAGCGCCATTAAACCCTATAATCGGTGATGTAAGTGATCCTTGCCGACAACGGGAGCTGAGGTTTCGATT
Source organism: uncultured Caulobacterales bacterium (assembly GCA_964534845.1). Lineage (GTDB taxonomy): Bacteria > Pseudomonadota > Alphaproteobacteria > Caulobacterales > Maricaulaceae > CALCKU01. The sequence goes on along the minus strand of CAZHPV010000016.1, from coordinate 38,527 downwards.
TATCCTTGGTCTGTAAAACACCGCCATTGAGAGCGCAGAGCCACTATCCGCGCCCAATAATCTGCTTTTGCGGCATGAAAACGGTGTGAAATGATAGGTTTATGGCTAATTTTTTGTTAAATTGGCATTGTATCCCATAAATTCCCATGTTATCCCATAAATGGGAGTTATGCTCAAAAGTGAGTATTTGGAGAGGGGATAGACGTGTTTCTGTCTACGGTAACCAATAATATGGATGCGAAGGGGCGGGTCTCTGTGCCGTCGGATTTTCGCACGGTTATCGAGGGCAGCACCTTTGACGGCGTCATCGTCTGGAAGAGTTTTGACGGGCCTTATCTGGAAGGCGGCGGGCTGTCCCTGCTTGAGGACTATATGCGCGCACTTGAGGCGCTGGATTATTATGATGAGGGGCGCATTGCCTTACAGCGCGCCATTTTTGCCGAAAGTCGACGTCTGCCATTCGATAGTGGCGGGCGGATTTCCCTGCCTAAGGACATGCATGAATATGCGGGGCTAAATGGCAAAATTACCTTTGTCGGTCTGGGGCGACGTTTTGAGATTTGGTCGCCGCAGGCCCATGAGGCGCGTTCGAAAGATATGCGGCGTCTTGCGCGGGAAAATCGTCATCGTCTTAAGCCTGCCGGACCAAACTTGGCCTCGCAATCCGGAGGGGGACAGGCATGATCCATTATCCCGTCATGCTCCCCGAGGTTTTAGCGGCCTTATCTCCCAAAGACGGAGAGCATTATCTTGACGGGACATTTGGCAATGGCGGTTATAGTGCGTGCTTTCTCGAGGCGGCAGAGTGTCGGGTCACCGCGCTTGATAGAGATCCCAATGTGGCCTCACGCGCCGGGGCGCTTGCTGATCGTTTTGCCGGACGGCTTACCTTTATTCAGACAAAATTCTCCGAGATGGCGGCTTTGGAGCTGTCCGATCTGGATGCGATTGTCTTGGATATTGGTGTGTCTTCCATGCAGATTGACCAGCCGGAGCGAGGCTTTTCTTTTATGCGGGACGGGCCGCTGGATATGCGTATGGGGGATGAGGGGCCCAGTGCAAGTGATGCGGTTATGCAGCTTTCCCACGGCGAGCTGGCCCGTCTTTTTAAGGTTTACGGGGAAGAAAAACGCGCCAAGCGTATTGCTGATTTTATTGTACGGGCGCGCGAGGAGGGCGATATCGTAACAACGCAGGCTTTGGCTGTTCTGGTCGAGCAGGCGGTGGGGAGGTCCGGTAAAATCCATCCTGCTACGCGCATTTTTCAGGCCCTGCGTATTTTTATCAATGATGAGCTCGGCGAACTTTACCGGGGTTTGTGCGCGGCCGAAAGCCTTCTTAAGCCGGGCGGGCGGTTGATCGTGGTGACATTTCACTCGCTTGAAGACCGTATTGTTAAAAATTTCCTACGGCGTCGCAGTGCAGCACCTTCAGCCGGTTCACGGCATTTGCCAAGCGCACCAGACGTGGTGTTTACGCCGAGCTTCACCTTGCCAAAAAAATCAGTAACAAAGCCGTCTCAAGCGGAGGTTTTAGAAAACCCAAGATCCCGTTCGGCCAAAATGCGCTGCGCGGTACGTACGGACGGGCCTGCCTTTGCACCAGATGATGCGGTCTTGCCTGATATGCCAAGCCTTAACAAATTAAGGCCTGCCGCATGAGTGTTTATCATTATGATAATGCGCGTGTTGCGCGGCGCCTTGTCGGGTTTATTCTTGTTATAATCGGGGTCGTGCTGATGACCTTGCTTTACTATGTCAAGATAAGTGCGCAGTCTGCCAAATCTGATATGCGCCGACTGGAAACGCAAATTGCGCAAGAAGAACGGGCGTTGAAGGTATTGCGCGCAGAGCTGGCCTTTCTTGAAAACCCGGCCCGCCTGCAAGATTTGGCTAAAGATCATTTAGGGTTGGAGGCGACAGGGGTCGAGCAGATTATTGCGCCAGATGACATTCCCCAAATCTTTGAACGTGACCCGTCTGAAATATCCTCACCGGCTCAGCCTCAACAAGGACAGGCACAGTTACAGGGACAGATGCGAGGCGGGACCAGATGACGGGCTCGGATACTTATAGCGATAGATATAGCGGGCATGACTATCCTCACACCGCAACAAGCCGGTCACCTGTTATCGTGGCCGATGATGAATTTGAAGCCGTGTCTGAAGGGCGTATCCGTATACGCATAGGCGCGACAATCTTTATGATCATGTTGGTGATTTTCGGATTGCGTTTTGCTGAGGTTGCTTTGTTAAACAAGCCAGTTGAGGACAGGTTCGTCCCGAAGGCTTTAACAGCCACGCGCGCTGATATTATAGACCGCGAGGGCGAAATCCTCGCTACAACATTGCGATCTTACTCGCTTTACGCAGAGCCTCGAAAAATCTGGAATGTCGAGGAAACGGCCGATAAATTAAGTCAGCTTCTGCCAGGCAAATCGCGCGAAGACTTGGTAGCCAAACTCTCGTCCAATAAGAAATTTATCTGGCTGGAACGCGGTATGGGGCCGCGCCAACACCAGAAAATATTCGATTTGGGGTTTCCGGGGCTGGCCTTTCGTGTCGAGCCGAAACGTGTTTACCCTCTCGGACAATTAGGCTCGCATATTATCGGTTTTGCAGACCGTGACCTCAAGGGTATGGCGGGGGTAGAGCGGGCATTTGACGGGGAGTTATCCGAACCCAATGCGCCGGCAAAAGCGCTTTCACTGGATTTGCGTGTGCAGCATATTTTATCGGATGAATTATCCAAAGGTCTTGAGAAGTTTAAAGCCAAATCCAATTCCGGCATCGTCTTGAACATCAAGACGGGTGAGGTTCTGGCAATGGCCTCATTGCCAAATTACAACCTCAATGATCCGGGCGCATTTTCGGACGATTTTCGCTATAATCATGCCTCAATGTCAACTTATGAGCTGGGCTCAGTGTTCAAGCCGATCACTATGGCAATGGCCTTGGAGTATAATTTGACAGATTTGACTGAAACCTTTCCGGTTCAAGACCCACTCAGAATTCGCGGCAAGACCATACGGGATGATCACCCGAGCAAAACCCCGTTGGCGATGCCTGAAATATTAGCGCAAAGCTCAAATCGGGGAACGGCGCTGATGGCTTTGCGTGGTGGCGGGGAGATGCAACAGGCTTTCCTACGGGATTTGGGGCTTATGGACCGTTTACCGCTTGAAATATTGGAAAGCGCCCGTCCGCAAGTCCAGTCAGAATGGCAGGACATAACAACGGTTACAGTGTCTTACGGGCATGGTATTTCCGTTACCCCTTTGGCGTTATCGGCGGCCATCGGCGCGCTGTTAAACGGAGGGCACTATATTGTCCCTACTTTTTCTAAGCGTGATGCCGTTAATCTGCCGCGTATGCGTCGCGTCATTTCTGATAAGAATTCGCAAATCATACGCGATCTTATGCGTTATGTTGTGACAGATGGTACGGGACGGAATGCGGCTGTTCGGGGCTACCGGGTCATGGGTAAAACCGGAACGGCTGATAAGCCCGCTATTGGCGGATATGATGAAGACCGACTCGTATCTTCCTTCGTGGCCGCCCTCCCATATGAAGATCCCCACTATCTCGTTATGGTTACCTATGATGAGCCCAAAGCCGTTGAAGGTACAAGAGGCTATGCGACAGCGGGTTGGAATGCTGCGCCTACAGTACAAAAAGTAATTGAACGCATGGGGCCGGTCCTGGGTCTGAAACGCAATGCTCCGCAGCAGGCTTTAAGTCCGTTTTCCAAACAGGGAGCGTTAAGATAATGGGCGCGTTAAATCTTGATAAATTTAGCGGGCTGACCTGTGATAGCCGCCACGTCAAGCCGGGCATGATATTTGCGGCTCTGCCCGGAACATACTCAGATGGTCGGGACTTTATCCCCAAAGCTATAGAAAATGGTGCGGGCGCTATTTTATCTTTGCCGGGCCTGCCGGCGTTATCTGTACCGAGTATTGAAGACGAAAATCCCCGTTTGGCCTATGCCCGGCTAGCCGCGCGGTTTCATCCCGGCCAGCCCAAAACGCTTATAGCGATGACGGGGACGAATGGAAAAAGTTCTACCGTCGAGTTTTTGCGGCAGATTTGGGACTTTGCCGGGTACCCAGCGGCCTGTTTTGGAACATTGGGAGTGCGCAGTGCTAAGGGGAATTCTCCTTTGTCGCACACAACGCCCGACGCCGTGGATTTGCACAGAGCACTCGCGCGGTTAAAAGAGGAAGGTGTGACCCATGTTGCGATGGAAGCGTCTAGTCACGGACTGGATCAATACCGCCTCGATAGTGTCAAAATCAGCGCTGCGGGTTTTTCTAATTTAACCCAAGATCATTTTGATTATCACCGCAATATTCATGAATATTTTGCGGCAAAAGCGCGTTTATTTACAGAGCTTACACCGTCTAAGGCCGATGTGGTGATTAATGTTGATGATGTCTACGGCCAAGAGATCGCCGATTTGTGCAAGGCGCGCGGGCAATCTGTTCTCACCATTGGGTGGCAAGGTAAGGATATATCCATTAAAGCCATTAAGGCCCGCCCAGCGAGCCAAAGCGTTCGTCTTGATGTGTTGGGACATAAGCTCGAATTTGAATTACCGCTTGTTGGTGCCTTTCAGGTTTTCAACGTTGTGTGTGCATTGGGGCTTGCGCTTGTAACGGGTGTTAGGCGGGAAAAGGCTATCGCGGCCTTATCGAGCCTTAAGGGCGTGGCAGGTCGTATGGAGCAGGCCGGGCACAGCCATAAGGGTGCGCCGATATTTATAGACTTTGCCCATACTGAAGACGGGTTGGAAAAAGTTCTCACAAGCCTGCGGCCACACACAGAGGGCGAACTGGTAATTGTCTTTGGTTGCGGCGGCGATAGAGACCCGGATAAGCGAGCCAAAATGGGTGCAGTTGCAGCGCGTCTGGCAGACCAAGTTATTGTAACGGATGATAATCCGCGCTCCGAAGATCCGCCGCTTATTCGTAGGGCTATCATGCGCGGTTGTCCTAAGGCCCGTAATATAGGTGGTCGGGCAAAAGCGATTGCGGCGGCTATCGATATTTTAGGCGAAAAGGATTGTTTGGTTATTGCCGGTAAAGGCCATGAAACAGGTCAGATAATCGCGGGTGTGACATATCCTTTCTCGGATAGTGAAGAAGTACAAAAATATTTAAAGGAGCAAGGCCATGACGGATAGCTCGGAACGTGACATTTTATGGACAGCCTCATCGGCAGCAAGCGCCACGGGCGGTAAGGCGGTTGGAGAGTGGTCCGTCACAGGCGTGTCGATTGATACGCGTAATTTACAAGCTGGGGATTTATTTGTTCCTCTCAAGGCGGCACGCGACGGCCATGAGTTTATCCCGCAGGCCCTCCAGGCGGGGGCAGGGGCGGTCATCTCGTCCAAGGCGGGTCAGGCTGCACCAGCTTTGATTGTTAAGGATAGTGAAAAGGCCTTAAATGATTTAGCCGTATCAGCGCGCAGGCGCTCTAAAGCCTTACGCATAGCCGTTACGGGGAGTGTCGGTAAAACAAGCATTAAAGAGGCTTTAGGTGTGATGTTCTCGCAATTTGGCGAGACACATAAATCGCAAAAGTCATTTAATAATCATTGGGGTGTGCCGATCACCTTGGCGTCTATGCCCAAGCCTACCGATTACGGTATTTTCGAAATGGGAATGAACCATGCAGGTGAGTTGACGGTTTTGTCTGATCTGGTGCAACCCGATATTGCCTTGATCACAACGGTGACCGGCGCGCATCAGGCCCATTTCAAGGATGAGGCTTCCATTGCAAAAGCGAAAGCCGAAATCATGTCAGGACTTGTCGATGAAGGCATTCTTGTTTTAAATGGCGATAATCCCCATAGTGAAAATATAGCCAAGCAAGCCAAAGCTTTGGGTAAAAATGTTCTGACCTTCGGGCGTGGTGATTGTGATATTTCTATCGTTACCGCCCAGACGCATGCGAGTGGTAGTAATACGCGTTTGCGTATAAATTTCCAGCAATATGATGTGACTTTGCTTGTGCCAGGTGAACACTGGATTGCAAACGGGGCGGCTTGTATGGCCGTTGCCTATGCTGCTGGTATTGATCTTCGCAAAGCGGCTATGGCGCTGCGTAATGTTAGCGCGGTTTCGGGTCGGGGTGATTATCATGATCTCGATCTAAACGGCACAGCCTTTACCTTGATTGACGAAAGTTACAATGCCAATCCATCAAGTATGCGCGCAGCGATAGCAGCTGCAGGCTTAAGGGTTGGGCGTAAAATTGCCATTCTTGGCGATATGGGTGAACTTGGCAAAGATGAGCTAGCCTTACATGCCCAATTGGCCGGACCGCTGGAAGAGGCGGGATTTGAGCGCGTGATCGTTACTGGCGAATGTATGCGGGCTTTACGCGGTGCCTTACCTCGGAAGATGCGCGGGGAGTGGGTACGCGATGCGGATGCGGCCTTAGAGGCTCTCAAGGCAGAATTGGAAGACGGTGATATCGTTTTAATCAAAGGCTCCAACACAGCCGGGCTTGGCCGGATATGCGAAAGTCTAAAAGGGGGTAAGGCCTAATGTTATATGAATGGCTTGCGCCTTTATCCGATCAATTTCAGCTTTTTAACCTGCTCAATTATCTTACCTTTCGGAGTGGCGGGGCCTTGATGACATCTATGTTAATTGCCTTTATTTTAGGGCCGCGGATAATTAATATGTTGCGGGCAAGGCAAGGCAAGGGCCAGCCCATTCGCGAGGACGGTCCGCAAGGTCATATTATCAAAAAGGCTGGCACACCGACTATGGGCGGGCTTTTAATATTGCTCTCTGTTGTGTTTTCAACCCTGTTATGGGGAAATTTGCGCAGTCCGTTTCTTTGGACTGTCTTTCTGGTGACAGTCGGTTTTGGCATTATCGGGTTTTATGACGATTATCTTAAAGTCTCCCGTCAAAACCCCAAAGGCTTTAGCGGTAAAATAAAGCTGGTTCTTGAATTTGCGATAGCCGCCATTGCAGTTTATTTTCTGACGCAGGCCTTCCCGCAAGACAATCCAGACTTTGCTAGAGGTCTGGCTATTCCATTTTTGAAAGATTTTACATTCAATCTGGGTGTGTTTTTCATTCCTTTTGGCTGTTTGGTCATCGTAGGCACTTCAAACGCCGTCAACCTAACGGACGGGCTGGACGGTCTGGCGATTGTACCTGTCATGATAGCCTGTATGAGCCTCGCCGTGATCGCTTATCTGGTGGGCAATTCCATTTATTCAAACTATCTCGGCGTCCCTTATGTGCCCGGATCAGGTGAGGTAACCATTTTTCTGGGCGCTATCATCGGTGCTGGACTAGGATTTTTATGGTTTAATGCGCCGCCTGCCATGGTCTTTATGGGTGATACCGGGTCTCTGGCACTTGGCGGAGCCTTGGGTAGCGCGGCGGTTGCCATCAAGCATGAAATCGTTCTCGCGATTATTGGGGGATTGTTCGTGCTCGAGGCCGTGTCTGTCATTGTTCAGGTGGCCTCCTTCAAACTGACGGGGAAGCGCGTATTTCGCATGGCCCCGATACATCACCATTACGAAAAGAAAGGATGGGCAGAACCTACCATTGTCATTCGATTTTGGATCATTGCTATAATTTTGGCTTTGATTGGTCTTTCAACGCTCAAACTTCGTTAGATATATGATTATTGCGAAATCATTTAAGGGACAAAAAATAGCTGTTGTCGGGCTGGGCCGTACGGGTGTTACAGCTGCATTGTCCCTCGTCGCGGGCGGGGCAGAGGTGCATGCGTGGGATGATAATTCGACGGCGCGTAAGGCTGCGGCAGAAAAAGATGTACCGATTATATCCATTGCCCAGCAGGATTGGCGCCAATATGACGCCCTTGTTTTGTCTCCGGGTATTCCCGATAAATTACCCAAACCACATTGGAGCGCCCAGCAAGCCCAAAAGCATAATGTACCCATCATTTGCGATATCGAAATTTTCGCGCGTGAGGTAAATGCCTGTCCCGTGGAGGCGCGGCCTAAAATTATAGCGATTACCGGGACGAATGGAAAATCAACAACAACAAGCCTCATCGGGCATATTTTGAGCGCCTGTGGGCGTGATGCGCAGGTTGGGGGCAATATTGGGCGCGGCGTGCTTGATCTCGATAGCATGCACGGGGGCGCTTATTATGTTCTAGAGCTATCGTCCTACCAATTGGAGCGTACACAGTCTTTGCGGGCCAATGCTGCTGTCTTTTTGAATTTGTCGCCGGATCATCTTGATCGCCACGGAGATATGAAAGCCTATGAAGAGGCCAAATCCCGCATCTTTCTAAATCAAACATCGGAAGATAGTGTTATTGTCGGCGTTGATAATATTGAAGGTAAAAGTCTTTGCACCCGGCTTATTGCTAAAAATGGCCGCCGGATTATGCCAATTTCGGGCAAACGCTCATTGGGACGAGGGAGTTGTGTGGTCAAGGGTAAGCTCTACTGCGCGCTGGGTTCCAAGGTTGAAAATGTAATTGATCTAAATTCGGTTTTGACATTGGAAGGCGAACATAATTGGCAAAATGCCGCCGCTGCCTATGCGGCCGTTTATGCTATGGGCGTGGATTCAAAGAGTATAGGGCGGGCCATCAAGACTTTCCCGGGTCTGGCGCACCGCATGGAAACAATCGGCACGGTCGGTCATTTAAGATATGTCAATGACAGTAAGGCCACGAATGCAGATGCCGCCCGGCAAGCCTTGAAATCTTATGACAATATATACTGGATAGCTGGCGGTGTTTCTAAGGCAGGCGGCATAAAGGATTTAGAGCCGTTTTTTAGCAAAGTAAAAAAGGCGTACCTTATAGGCGAAGCGGGGCCACAATTTAAAAAGACGCTTTCAAAAGCCGGCGTATCCAATAAGGTGTCAGGGAGTCTCGATCTGGCGATATTATGCGCGACTAAAGATGCATTGAATGCAAAAGGCGAGGAGGCGATTATATTATTATCGCCAGCTTGCGCTAGTTTTGATCAGTTTAAAAACTTTGAAGTGCGGGGCGACGCCTTTCGACTTAAAACTCAAGAGATCATCGATATGTTTGAGCGTGAAAAATCGGGGCACGCCCTGATTTCGGGGAGCGCCGCATGATCGTTAAGACGATGACGCCCAGTCGTACGAACCGCTCCTTAATGTTCGAGTGGTGGCGAAGCGTAGATCATATTACGCTTGGCCTGCTCATATGTCTTGTGAGTGCGGGATTGATCTTGTCCATGGCAGCCTCACCAGCCGCGGCGGTGCGTCTTGACGTTTCAGACCCGTTTCATTTCCTATATCGCCACGGATTATTCGCGGTTCTGGGTTTAAGCGGCGTGGTTTTGATTTCGACCTTTAGCCCCAAAAATGCCCGAAGGATTGGCGTGTTGGCGCTATTGGGTGCGTTATCCTTGTTAGTATTTACAATATTCCATGGTTATTCGGTCAAGGGTGCGAAAAGATGGATTTCATTGGGATCTTTTTCGTTGCAACCTTCCGAATTTGTCAAACCGGCCTTTATTGTCTTTGCCGCATGGATGTTTTCAATCAAAAGGCGCGACCCGAATATTCCGGGCGTCCTAATCGTCTTTCTGGTTTATCTGTCCCTTATCGCCTTGCTAATTCAGCAACCGGACTTTGGTCAGTCTTTTTTGCTGACATTGTGTTTCGCGGCTGTTTTCTTTTTCGCGGGTTTATCACTGGGCTGGATGTTGTTTATGATGGGTATATCGACGCTAGGCGCGGTCCTGGCCTATTTTTCTTTGCCCCATGTACGCGATAGGATAGGCCGATTTATCAATCCTGACGGCGCCGATACCTACCAGACAGACAAGGCTTTGGAAGCCATTCAAAGCGGAGGGTTCTTTGGGCGCGGACCCGGTGAAGGCTCGGTTAAATTCAGCCTGCCCGACGGACATACGGATTATATCTTTGCTATTCTTGCCGAAGAATTCGGGTTTTTGCTCTCAATTTTTCTTGTCGGTTTATTGGCGGCATTTGTCCTGCGTAGTTTTCGCAATGCGCTTCGCCTAAATGATTATTTTTCACAATTAGCCGTTGCGGGTCTGGCGACAATGATCGGCATACAGACTATCATAAACCTGTTTGTGAACCTCAATATGGCGCCTTCTAAAGGCATGACATTGCCTTTCATTTCTTACGGTGGCTCGTCCATGTTGGCCTTGTGTTTTTCCGCCGGTCTTATTTTGGCTTTCACACGAAGACGTCCCGGGGCTTATGGCTATGGTCAGTAATGTCTAGTCCCCCGCTTAAGAAAGCTTTGCTTGCTGCTGGCGGGACGGGGGGGCATATGTTTCCGGCCCAGTCATTGTCCGAAATTCTAACTGAGGCAGGGTGGGGCATAGCGATGATAACGGATGAACGCGGTTTCAAACATACTGGCCGTATTCAAGCTGACCCGATTGTTCAGGTAAAGGCTGCCAGCCTATCCCCGAGACATCCGATCAAAGCTGTGTCCGGGCTGTTGAAACTACAAAAGGGCGTTCTCCAAGCGCGTAAATTTATACGGGATTGGGAGCCTGATATTGTGGTTGGATTTGGAGGCTATCCGTCATTTCCGGCGATGCGGGCCGCGCAAGCATTAGGCCTGCCTACTGTGATACATGAACAGAACGCCGTTCTGGGTCGTGTTAATCGTGTCTTTGGTGGCAGGGCCAATTATCTGGCCTCCGGTTTTGAATCGCTCGAAAAATGCCCTCCGCAGGCCCGTCATGTTTGCACGGGCAATCCGCTTCGTCGTCAAATCAAAAGCGCGGCTCCGAAAAGCTATACGGCCCCGCGTGATAAGATCAATATTTTGATTGTCGGCGGCAGTCTCGGGGCGCGTATAATTAGTCAGGTCATGCCCCAGGCCATTGCGGCTTTGCCAGCAGATTTACGCACGCGTATAAATGTCGTGCAGCAAACGCTGGAATCAAGTCTCGATACGGCCAGACAAATTTATAAAAACGCAGGGATTGCTGCCCTTTGCGAACCTTTTTTTACGGACATTGAAACCCATCTAAAGGCCGCGCATTATATTATTGGCCGGGCCGGTGCCGGTTCGGTATCCGAAATTGCGCTTATGGGTAAGCCGTCCTTGCTTGTTCCGCTGGCAATTGCCATGGACGATCACCAGACCGAGAATGCAAAAACGCTTTCTCGACTTAATGCTGCCGATATTTTGCCAGAATCAGAGTTTACGTCTGAGGGCGTCAAAACTATTTTAGAAAGGCGTCTCAATGATTCGCACTGGCTTGAAAACGCAGCCAATGCCGCCCGTAAGGCGGCATATCCCAACGCCGCAAAAGACTTGGCCGAATTGGTCATCTCTGCTGCCACATAATTCAGAAAGCCGGATTATGGCCCGAGCAAAAAATGATACCCATCCAATCGCCGGACCCGTAACCAAAGTGCCATTTGATACAGGCCCGATACATTTTGTCGGTATTGGCGGTATTGGTATGAGCGGTATCGCGGAAGTTATGCTCAATTTGGGTTATACCGTGCAGGGATCGGACATGCGCGAAAACCCGAATGTAAAGCGTTTGCGAAAATTGGGCGCGCAAATATTTATCGGGCAAAAGGCCGAGCAAGTGATAGGGGCGGCGGCTATTGTCATGTCATCGGCTATTAAGGGTGATAACCCTGAACTTGTTGAAGCCCGCAAACGGGCCATACCTGTTGTGCGCCGCGCGGAAATGCTCGCCGAACTTATGCGGCTTAAATGGGCGGTCGCGATTGCAGGGACGCACGGTAAAACAACCACGACCACTATGATGGCAGCCTTGCTTGAGGGGGGCGGTATGGATCCGACTGTTATCAATGGCGGCATTATAAATGCGTACGGGTCGAATGCGAAACTGGGTCTGGGCGACTGGATGGTTGTCGAGGCCGACGAGTCTGATGGTTCTTTTCTCAAGCTCTTTCCAACCGTGGCGGTTGTAACGAATATCGACCCGGAACATATGGAACATTACGGCGATTTTGACACGCTGCGTTCGGCCTTTGACAGTTTTGTGGAAAATCTGCCTTTTTATGGATTTGCAGTGCTGTGTATAGACCATGCTGAAGTACAGTCTCTCGTAAGCCGCATATCGGATCGGCGTATTATCACATATGGGTTTAACCCGCAGGCCGATGTGAGGGCCGAGAATTTGGTGCTTGAAAGCACGGGTTCGCGTTTTGATGTCGTGTTTTCGTCCAGAGACGGAGACGACGAACGCTGGGCGGATTTGTTTTTACCCATGGCTGGCAAACATAATACTCAAAACATGTTATCGGCAATTGCCGTTGCGCGCGAGTTGGGACTGACTCAGGCGCAAGTTCGGACGGGCCTTGAGGGTTTTGGCGGGGTTAAGCGCCGCTTTACCCATGTCGGGGACTGGAACGGTGTGACAATTATTGATGATTATGGCCATCATCCAGTGGAAATAGAGGCTGTATTACAGGCGGCAAGACAGGTTAGTCAGGGCAGGGTACATGCGGTTGTGCAGCCCCATCGTTATTCCCGCCTATCAGATTTGTTTGATGAGTTTTCGACCTGTTTTAACAATGCCGACCATGTTTATGTCGCCGATGTTTATGCTGCGGGGGAAGGGCCGATTGAGGGTGTAAACGGCCCCGCACTTGTGACCAGTTTGCAAACGCATGGTCATAAAAATTGTGTGCATATTTCCCGCGAAAATCTGGCGCTAACATTAAAGCCCCATCTTGAGCCCGGTGATTTAATTGTTTGTCTGGGTGCGGGCGATATAACCCAATGGGCGGCGAGTTTGGTGCAAGATCTGGAGGCCGTGTGAGCCTGATAGATAGGCTCGTACCTGTTAGAGGCAAGTTAAGCGCGCATGTGGACCTTGCGCCTTACACATGGTTTCGTGTTGGAGGGGCGGCCGAGGTCTTATTCATACCAAAAGACGAAGCGGATTTGGCCCATTTTCTGTCCTCGACGCCAGATGAAGTTCCCGTAACCATATTGGGCGTAGCGTCTAATATCATAGTCCGCGACGGCGGTATAAAAGGGGTTGTCATCCGGCTGGGCCCGGCTTTTGCCAAGATAGATGTTCAAGGAAACTATATACACGCTGGTGCCGCCGCACTTGATAATAAAGTCGCGAAAGCTGCGGCCAAAGCGGGGGTGTCGGGATTAGAATTTTACGCGGGTATACCGGGCTCTATCGGCGGGGCGTTACGCATGAATGCGGGATGCTACGGCTCTGAGACACGCGACGTACTCGTTGAGCTTGTTGCGCTTGACCGAACAGGGCGCAGACAGATTATGAGCTTAGACGAGATGGGATATGCCTATCGACATTCCGACGCTCCGTCCGATCTGATCTTTACGCAGGCGCGTTTTAAAGGACGTAAAGACGATCCTGCCGAGATTGCGGCGCGTATGGCGAGCATTACGGCCAAGAGGGAAGAAAGCCAGCCCATAAGAGAGAAAACCGGAGGCTCGACATTTAAAAATCCTGATAAAAAATACTCGGCCGGACGCGGAGCCTGGCAGGTTATAGATGCCGCTGGCGGGCGGGGGCTTAAAATTGGCGGGGCACAAATGTCTGAGAAACATTGTAATTTTATGATAAATACCGGGACGGCGACGGCTGCTGATCTTGAAACATTGGGCGAAACAATAAGGGAAAAGGTAAAACAAAGTGAAGGCGTGGATCTCGAATGGGAAATTAAACGTATAGGAGATGTCAAATGAGTAAGCGCGTAGCGGTTCTGAAAGGCGGCATGTCACCTGAGCGGGATGTATCTTTGGTTTCGGGTCGGGAATGCGCAAAGGCTTTACGGGCGGAGGGCTATACGGTCATTGAAATCGACGTCGCACCTAATCTATGGGAACAATTGCACGACGCCGATCCAGACGTCGTATTTAATGCTTTGCACGGGGAATGGGGTGAGGACGGACGCGTTCAAGGCGTGCTGGATATGTTCGGCGCTCCCTATACGCATAGCGGTGTAATGGCTTCAGCTTTGGCTATGGATAAGCACCGCGCGAAAGCCGTCTTGCGTGATGTGGGTATAAACGTGCCGCACGGAACCTTTATCTCCCGCCTTGAGGCCGCCCGGTCTCACGCTATGGATTTGCCCTATGTCATCAAGCCCAATACCCAAGGCTCGAGCGTTGGGGTTTACATTGTAAAAGACGGGGAGAGGCCGCCCGAAGGCATATCGCAAAATGATCATATGGGCGAAAAGGTTCTTGTCGAGGCGTTTATTCCTGGACGGGAATTAACGGTTGCGGTGATGGATGGTAAGGCTTTGGAAGTCACCGAAATTATCCCGCAAACGGAATGGTATGATTATGAGGCAAAATATCAGCAAGGGGGTTCCCGCCATGTCGTACCGGCCCAAATTCCGAAAGAGGCGCGCGAAATCTGCATGACATGGGCGCTTTTAGCCCATCAAACGCTCGGATGTCGCGGTGTAAGCCGCGCAGATTTCAGATTTAATGATACTAATGAAAACTTAATTGATATTGTAAACAAAATCGTAATGCTTGAGGTCAATACTCAACCAGGAATGACGCCGACATCTCTTGTGCCTGAACAGGCTGGCCATGTCGGTATGAGTTTTAACCAGCTTTGTCGCTGGATGGTTGAGGATGCTTCATGGCCGAGATAAGACATGGATCTGTTAAACGCATTAGCCCCATAAAACCGGGCTTGACGGGCGCGCGTAATTGGGCGACTGCCCAGATAAGAGCGGCATCTTATACCCGCAAAGGCTTTATGCGTTTTACGCTTTCATTAGCGGCTTTGATTTTATTTGTGATTTTTATGGGGCTTTGGCTAGGCGGGTTTTTGCCAGATATTCGTCAATCAGCTGATGATTTCAAACGTAACCGTCTGATCGCCATGGGATTTGTAGTTGATCGTGTTGACGTTATGGGAGAGGGACGTTTGAATGAAGACCAGATACGCCAAAGTCTCGGCGTAAAGCATGGCGATTACATATTCGATATTAATATGCGCTCCGCCCAATCCCGTATCGAGAGTCTGTCATGGGTAGATCATGCTGTTGTGCGCCGTCTTTGGCCTAATCGTCTCGTGGTTCAGATTGTCGAGCGCAGACCTTATGCGCTTTGGCAAAATGAGGGCGTTGTGCGGGTTGTTGATAAAAACGGGAGTTTGATTGAGGACGCGGATATGAAGGCCTATGCCCACTTACCATTGGTTGTTGGCCCGCAGGCAGGTCAGGATGCGGCGCGATTACACCAAACGCTGGCAGAATTTCCAGAAATATCCAGACAGGTCCGTGCAGCGGTCTATGTGAATGCGCAACGCTGGGATTTGAAGTATGAAACAATGACGGGGCGGAAAATTGATATTGCCTTGCCCCCGGACCATCTTAAGGGGGCATTAGCGAAATTATGGCGACTACATTCAAATCACGACATATTGGCAAGAAATATATCCAGAATCGATATGCGATTGCCCGACCGGATTGGGCTGACGCCTCGTAAGGCAAATCGCGCTTAACGCCCCATGAAGATAATACGGTCTGCAAAGAAATCTGATACGGTTGCCGTACTTGATTTAGGTACGAGTAAAACAGCCTGTTTTATTGGCCATAAAGATGCGCATTTCGGGTTTAGATTACTGGGTGCGGGCATAGCCGAAAGCGCGGGTGTTAAAAACGGTGCCGTTATTGATTTGGCGGCGGCAGAAGACGGCATACGAGCCGCTGTTGCTAAAGCCGAGCGAGATGCGGGCGTGGCCGTCCAATCTGTTAGTGTCAATGTTTCCACGCGTTCTTTAAGATCGCAACATTTGACCGTTCAAACGGCTTTTGCCAGCGGTGAGGTTGCTGACCGAGACCTCAAACGGGTTGTTAACTCGTCCTTGGCCGAGTTGGCACAGGCCGATTATGCTATATTGCATGCCTTGCCCCTAACATGGAGCGTGGACGAAGAGCGCGGCATTCGCGACCCGCGGGGCATGTTCGGGCAGACCTTGGGTGTTGATATGCATTTTGTTTTGGCTGGCGTCGGGCCTTTAAGAAACCTTGCCCATTGTGTTGAGCGTTCTCATTTGCGCATTAGTTCTGTCACGGTTTCACCTTATGCCGCTGGTCTGGCGGTGCTTACAGATGATGAACGGGATTTGGGGGCCACCATAATTGATATGGGCGGGGGGATTACAACGGCGGCGGTGTTTCGAGATAATGCCTTGATCCATGTCGAGGCCATTTCTGTGGGAGGACGGAATGTCACAACCGATTTGGCGCGGGGTCTAACCACGCCGTTTGAAGCTGCCGAGCGTATCAAGCGTATTTACGGCTCCGCACTTCACGGTTCAGATGATGATCGTTATGTCGTACCTTGCCCGCCAATGGGAGCGCAAGATGAGCTGCATGAACAGCCCCGGACACTTGTAACCAGTATTGTACGCTCACGTATAGAAGAGACATTAGAGATTTTGAAAGACCGGTTGGCGGAAGCCGGGCTAGATCAATATTCTGGTCGGCGAATTGTTTTGACTGGCGGCGGGGCGCAGCTTAACGGCGTAAGAGAGCTGGCAGAATATGTGTTTAACAAACGCACGCGTATTGGGCATCCTCATGGTATTTTGGGATTAGATGAAACCTTTGCGGGGCCAGATTTTGCGGTTGGATTAGGCTTGATAAAACATGCCTTTATGGAAAGTGACGAAGCCATTACCGGGCCGCCAGATTTGTCCGGTCGCCGCTACCGCAAAAGACGTTATGCTGGCGGTGGATTTGGGCGATCTTTGCACTGGCTAAAAGAGAACTTTTAAACCCAAATTGACACGAATCAGGTCGAATAAGGTGTAAAACAGATATTTTCACCCATAATTTCGTTCGAAAAGCCGCTTGGTTAATATCTGTTTAAGGCTTTTCTCTGACTATGCCTTAAGCAAATGCAAACCATATTTATTTAGGTTTGTTTTACAATTCGCAAAAGGTGTTAGCCATGAGTATAAATCTTTCGCTGCCAAAAGCCGTAGAACTTAAGCCTCGTATCGTTGTAATCGGTGTAGGGGGTGCTGGCGGTAACGCGGTCAATAATATGATTGCGTCTGGTCTGGACGGCGTTGAATTTGTAGTCGCGAATACGGATGCGCAGGCCTTGGCGCTCTCTAAAGCAGATCGACGCATTCAGATGGGCGGTGGTATCACACAAGGATTAGGCGCGGGTATGCAGCCTGAAGTGGGTGAACAATCCGCCGAAGACTCACTTGACGAAATTTTAGAACATCTTGACGGTGCCCATATGTTATTTGTGGCGGCCGGAATGGGCGGAGGCACAGGAACAGGTGCGGCGCCTGTCATTGCGCGCGCAGCCCGCGAACGCGGTATTTTAACCGTGGCTATTGTTACCAAACCTTTCCAGTTTGAAGGGTCCAAGCGCATGAAGCTGGCCAATGAGGGGGTTGAGACGTTACAAAATTGTGTCGATACGCTGATTACGATACCCAATCAGAACTTGTTCCGTGTTGTTACGGAAAGTACGACCATGTCAGATGCCTTTGCGATGGCCGACGAGGTTTTAAACTCGGGCGTGCGGGGTATTACGGATTTAATGGTTGTACCGGGATTGATTAATCTGGATTTCGCCGATGTGCGGACGGTTATGGATGAAATGGGTAAGGCCATGATGGGTACGGGCGAGGCCACTGGAGATCGCCGCGCCATTGAAGCGGCCGAAAGTGCAATTGCCAATCCTTTATTGGATGATGTTTCCCTTAAAGGGGCGCGCGGCGTTTTAATCAATATTACTGGCGGGCGCGATCTTACCCTTTATGAAGTTGACGAGGCCGCGAGTTTGATACGAGGGCAAGTTGATGATGATGCCAATATTATTGTGGGATCAACCGAAGACCCTGATCTGGACGGCATTGTCCGCGTTTCTGTTGTGGCAACGGGTGTAATCTCGGACCATGATTATAATTACGGTGCGTCAAATGCCAGCGAAGCGGCGGTTGAAGCGCTCAACCCTGTTGCCGAGGTCAATATAGATGAGCCTGCGGCGCATGTCTCAGCTCAGCTTGAACCTGCCGCGCAGCAAAAGACAATGCCGGCAGATGCGCGCATGGAAGAAGAACTCAAGGACCTTGCGGTTGAAAGTCATGATATTGAATTACAAGAGGCAGAATTTATTGATCCGGAACCGAGTTATACGGCCCCACGGCCCTACCCACCTCGGGTAAAACGGGCCCCGGATGCGCCGAAAGCCAGAATGCCTGCGCCGACCCATGAACCCCAAAATGTTGTGAAACGGCCATTTGGCTTCTTTGGTCGCCGTAAGCCCTCAGTCCCAGTGGCCAAACCGGAAGCAAAGCCAGTTGTCAAACCTAGAAATACGGGTGATCTCTTTG
Source organism: uncultured Caulobacterales bacterium (assembly GCA_964534845.1). Lineage (GTDB taxonomy): Bacteria > Pseudomonadota > Alphaproteobacteria > Caulobacterales > Maricaulaceae > CALCKU01. Next base: position 20,192 of record CAZHPV010000016.1, on the reverse strand, counting down.
GAGATGAAATGGAAGATGAATTGGAAATACCGTCCTTCTTGCGCCGACAAAACCGGTAATTACGGTTTTATAGTTTCAATACATAGTTTCGAGAAACCCTGCCAAGGCAGGGTTTTTTGTTGCGTGAAGCTTATAGTTTTCCCACAAATAGGTAATAATACGAAAGACTGCTTTAATAGATTGTGACTTGCCCTATACTACTCTAGGCATTCACATGCGATATAGGCATTTCTAGGGTAAGTTTAAGCGATTATGGCACTTATAAAGCGGCAATCCACAATACAAGCGCCCATTGCTTATGGCGGTGTGACGCTCCACGGCGGCGGACATACGCGCCTTAACATGCGGCCAGCTTCAATTGGCACAGGTCTCGTGTTCATAAGAACGGACTTAGAGGGACAAGATAACCAGATTAAAGTGCAAACCAATGCCGTTTCAAAAGTCGTTAATTGTACGACTTTGCAGAACAGTTCCGGTGTTACAATTTCTACCGTCGAGCATTTACTTGCGGCTTTATCTGCGGCGGGGATCGATAATTTGTATATCGAAGTGACGGGGCCTGAAGTCCCGGCGGGTGATGGGAGTAGCGCACCCTTTTTGGACCTGATTGATAAAGCGGGCGTGTTGAGCCAGCCAGCACCCAGACGATATGTGAAAATTTTGGAGACTGTTGACGTTCGACTGAAAGATGCAAGGGCGAAAATAGAACCTGCTAACCGTCTTGAGCTTGACGTGACCATTGACTTCGAGGATAGCGCCATTGGCTATCAGAGGTTGGAAGTTATACCTGACGTTCGCTCCTTTAGGAAAGGATTGGCTTCGGCCCGAACCTTTGCCCGTATGCATGAAGTCGCGGCATTACGATCGGCGGGATTATCAAAAGGCGGCTCGTTGGAAAATGCCATTCTTGTAGATGGGGACAAAATTTTAAATCCGGAGGGCCTCCGATATACGGATGAATTTGTTCGCCATAAAACCCTCGATCTTATGGGTGATGTCTATATTCTTGGGCCTATCCTAGGTCGGATTACGGCCTTTAAAAGTGGGCACCGGCTCAATCATGCGCTTATAAAGACGCTGTATGAGAGGCCGAATGCTTGGAAATATGTGACTTTACCGCGCTATGATGCAGATTACACACAAGAATCTGTGAGTGCCTAACAAAGTTCTAACTTTCCGTAGCGCAATTTCTCGTCTAGAACCGTCCGGTAATAGTGACGGAATCGGAAAAATTATATGAAATCAACGTCAATTCAGCGCCTCCTAATGTGTTCCGCCATTGCGAGTCTCTTTTTGTCTGCCTGTTCGACCTTTGGCGGGGATAAAAAAGAACGGCTCGCATATGTCGAACGTCCGGCCGAACTTATATATAATGAAGGATTTGATGAGATAGAGGATGGAGATTGGGACAGGGCCAAACTTTTTTTCGAAGAAGTAGAACGTCAGCACCCTTTTTCCAAATGGGCCAGACGCTCGATGATAATGACATCTTATGCGCATTACCGCAGTGCCGATCATGAAGAGTCAATCGCGACGGCCCAGCGTTTCATAAGCCTTCACCCAGGCAGTGAGAGTACGCCCTATGCTTATTATCTCATTGCTATAAATCATTATGACCAGATTTTCGATGTCGGCCGGGACCAGGCGACAACCGTAAATGCCGAAGCCGCCCTCCAGCAAGTAGTGCGCCGATATCCGGATAGTGATTATGCCCGTGATGCGCGTCTTAAATTAGAGCTAACCCATGATCATCTGGCAGGTAAGGAAATGGATGTTGGACGCTATTACTTGCGTGACAACCAACATATTGCGGCTATCGGCCGGTTTAAGAATGTTGTTAAAAACTATGAAACCACATCACAGGTCGAAGAGGCTATGCATCGTATTGTAGAAGGCTATGTCGCTTTGGGTGTTATTGAGGAAGCTAAACTTGTGGGCTCTGTCTTGGGATATAATTATCCTTCCAGCGAATGGTACGAAGATAGCTATGAGCTTTTAGCGCAATTTGGCGTGGATTTGAGAAGCGAAATCACGACCCGAAGTGATAGAACCTATTGGCGCCGCCTACGCGAACGCCTGTTCTAAGCGGATCTTATGTAAGCTGGGCCGGAAATAGGGAGAGGACATGTTAACCGGATTATCGATTAAGAATGTCGTTCTTATTGAGGCTTTGAATTTGGAATTTAATGCCGGGCTTAGCGCCCTTACCGGGGAAACGGGTGCGGGTAAATCCATCATTCTTGATGCTTTGGGAATGGCAACAGGTGCACGTTCCGATAAAGGTCTTATTCGGTCCGGGGCGCAAAAGGCGCAATGCGTAGCGAGTTTTGAATTGCCTCTTGGCCATAAAATCTGGGAGACCCTGGCTCAAGCCGACATGGAAATCGAAGCCGGTGAAGATATAATTTTGCGCCGTACATTAGGGCGGGATGGCCGCAGTCGGGCCTATATTAATGATGCGCCGGTCAGTGTAAAATTTTTGTCCGAAATCGGGGCTTTATTGTTAGAGGTCCATGGGCAATATGATGGCCGTGGCTTGATGGATGTAAACACGCATTTGGATTTGTTGGATAGTTTTGGGGGACTTTGGCCTTTACGTACAGACTGCCATAAAGCTTTTGAGGCGCTAAAAACGGCGCGCGAAGCTGTCGAACATCTGACTTTGCGTCAAGAAAAGGCCGCCCAAGACAGAGAGTTTTTTGAGCATGCTATTGGCGAAATAGACCGTCTTGACCCGAAGGCCGGAGAAGATGAAGCCTTAGCGGCCCAACGACGTTTTTTGCAAGGCTCTGAAGGAGCGTTAGCGGAGTTATCGGCGGCAGAGGCGACGCTTGGGGAGAATGGAGCTTTTGAAGACCGTCTGGCAGGCGCTTTGGCTGGCATTGAACGTGTTGTCTCTAAATTTTCAGATTTGGGTGATCTGGATATGCCGGCTATGTCTGCGTTAAACGGGGCCGCTAAAGCCTTAGAGCGGGCTATGCTTGAAACCGAAGATGCACGTAAGGCTGTCGGTGAGGCCGCGCGGTTTTTTCAAAACGAGCCCGGTGCGTTAGACCGTATTGAGAAACGGTTTTTTAGTTTGCGGGCAGCGGCGCGAAAATATGACGTCCCGCTTGAGAGCCTGCTTGAAAAACGTGCGGATTTCGCAGCCCAATTGCGGGCGATTGAAACTGTGGGGACTGACCTTGACGCTGCGATTAAGCGTGAGACTGCCTTGCAGGCAGCATATGAAAAAATTGCGCAAAAGCTTAGCGTATCTCGGCAGAAATCAGGTAGTTTACTTGGCAAGGCTGTTAAGTCCGAACTCCCGCCTTTAAAGATGGCGCGTGCAGAGTTTCAGGTCTCAATAACGCCGGCTCATCCTGGCGCGAAGGGAGCAGACAAGGTGAGATTTGATGTTTCTACCAATCCCGGAACACCTCTTGGTCCTTTGGATAAAATTGCTTCGGGCGGAGAAATGGCGCGCTTTGCCCTCGCTATAAAAGTGGCTTTGGCGGGTAAAACGAAAATGGTAATGGTCTTCGATGAGGTCGACCAAGGTGTCGGCGGCGCTGTAGCGGATGCCGTAGGAAAACGTTTGGCGCGTCTTGCTACTGATAATCAGGTGTTTGTTGTCACCCATAGTGCGCAGGTCGCGGCGTGTGCCGCCCATCAATTCCGTATTGAAAAATCGTCCAAAGGCGAGGTTACCACGACGCATGTAAAGGTTATCGACGATGATGAGCGTGAGGAAGAAATTGCGCGCATGCTGGCAGGAGAAACCATTACAAATGAAGCGCGGGCGGCGGCGCGTAAATTAATGGCCTCCTAATGTCACCCGACATGACGGAATCTGAGGCGAAACGTCGACTGGCTTTTCTGGCTTTGGAGATAAAGGCGGCTGACGCGCTTTATTATCAGGATGATAATCCCAGCCTGTCTGATGCTGAATATGACGCGCTACGGTTGGAGAATGCGGCCTTGGAAACCCGGTTTCCGCATCTCATCAGAAAAGATAGCCCTTCAAAACGGGTCGGTGCCGCCCCGTCCGGAAAGTTTGGCAAGGTCACACATGAGGTGGCAATGCTGTCTCTTGATAATGCCTTTAGCGATGAGGATGTTCTTGATTTTATCCAGAAGGTAAGGCGGTTTCTAAACCTCTCCGGTCAGGCGGACATAGCCTTTAGCGCAGAGCCAAAAATAGACGGTCTCTCTGCCGCGCTGCGCTATGAAAAAGGAAAGTTAGTTAAAGGCGCAACCCGCGGGGACGGTATGGTCGGGGAGGATGTAACGGCAAATCTTATAACGCTCGACACGATACCTAAACAGTTGGGCGGCACTGGGTGGCCGGATGTGATGGAAGTGCGCGGCGAAGTTTATATCGATCATGCTGATTTTGCCGCGATGAATGCAGCCCAGATAAAGGCCGGAAAAGACGCCTATAAAAACCCGCGGAATGCGGCGGCGGGTTCGCTGCGTCAAATTGATCCTGCGATTACGGCTACGCGACCTTTGAAATTTTTCGCTTATGCTTGGGGGCGTGTGAGTGCGCCTTTTGCCAATACACAAATGGCGGCGGTCGCCGCATTTAAAACATGGGGCTTTAGCATTAATCCCGATATGAAATGTCACCAAACCCATAAGGATATGGTGACGCATTATAGAGAGATTTACGAGAAGCGATCGGGTCTGGGCTATGATATTGACGGCGTGGTTTACAAGGTCAATGATCTGGCTCTGCAAGAAAGATTGGGATTTGTATCACGCGCACCGCGTTGGGCTATTGCCCATAAATTCCCTGCCGAGAAAGCCGTCACTTCTATTGAGTCTATCGACATACAAGTTGGACGAACGGGCGCGCTTACACCGGTTGCGCGGCTGGCGCCTATTACTGTTGGCGGGGTAGAAGTTTCAAATGCGACATTGCACAATGAAGACGAGATCAAGCGGCTTGGCTTGAAGGTTGGCGACAAGGTTGAAATTCAGCGTGCGGGTGATGTTATCCCGCAAGTCTTGCGTGTGGTGGAAGCGGGGATAGGAGAAAGTTTCATTTATCCCACGAAATGTCCTGTTTGTGAAGCGCCGGCTGAGAAAGACATTGATGAAAAAACAGGTCGGGTTGATGTCGTCCGCCGGTGTGTTAACGGGTTAAGGTGTCCGGCCCAAGCTATTGAAGGGCTTATACATTTTGTGTCCCGCAGAGCCTTTGATATTGACGGGCTTGGCGAAAAACAAGTGGCTTTGTTTTATGAGAAAAACTGGGTACGCGAACCCGCGGATTTCTTTCGTCTGGACTTTACCAAGATCGCCGAACTGGACGGCTTTGGAGAGCTTTCGGCTAAGAATTTGCAAACAGCCATTGCAGCCCGGCGCACAATCGAGCTTGAACGTCTTTTATATGCTTTGGGTATTCGCCATATTGGTCAAGGTAATGCCAAGTTACTGGCCAATCATTATCTGACATGGACGGCGTTTGAAACGGCGATGCGTGAGGCGAAAGCCGGAACAGAAATTTATGCCGAACTGATGAGCATTGACGGGGTTGGACCCGGGCAAGTAAAAGCGCTAACGGACTTTTTTCAAAATGAAGACAATCAACAAATGGTTGGCCGGCTTATCGATATATTGGAGACTGTAGTAAACGCTCAAGCGCCTATGTCTGATAGTCCGGTATCGGGCAAAACAGTAGTATTTACAGGCAAGCTGGAAAAGTTTTCCCGCGACGAAGCCAAGGCCCGCGCCCAAAGTTTGGGGGCAAAAGTATCTGGGAGTGTATCGGCCAAAACGGACTTTTTAATTGCCGGGCCGGGTGCAGGGTCCAAATTAAAAAAGGCCCAAAGCCTGGGCATTAAAACACTCACTGAAGATGAGTGGCTTGACTTTATCGGTTAATCGCTAATTCAACTCTAAAACCTTAATGCCCCGTCTTTGCGCGACTTGTTTAAACCTTTCGGAGGCTGAGCCAATGACGTGTATCTCTGCATTTTGCGTCGCTTCGATTTGCGTGAGATAATCAAGCGGAGCCGCGGTTTGGGGCGACCATTGCAGATAATCGGCCGAAACGGGAAATATGTAGGTTTGGTCGCTGGTGACAATTATAGGAGCCGGGGCATTGGGTGCAAAATTTTGCAGTTCACCGCGCGATGAAAGATGGACAAGGTAGTCATAAGTCTGAAGACGGGCCTCGATTAAGTAAGGTGAGTTAAAATCAATTACCTCTCTGGCGAGCCGCGCTTTGTCTTCTGCGCGGTCCAATTTACTAATAACGGCTACGAGCCGAGCCCTCTCTCCGTCGGTGAAAGTGGTATTGCGGTAAAGCGTGTCAATTTCGGGCGGGGTCAGTCCCCAGCTTTCAAGTGACGCTTTATCCCGAATGCGTCCGCGGTGGCGATCTTCATATGTGACAACGGACTCGCCATTGTTAAACCAGCCTATACCCGACTGGTAATCGCTAAGAATGTCAATACCGGCATTGGCGAGTGCAAATTTATAGGCCGTTCCTGTGTAGACTTCGGCATATGAAAGCCGGTCAACTTGTTTTTGCAAAACCTTGTTTCGGCTTTCAAAGTTGGTTCCAACGCTTTTATGTATACGTCTGGACGATCTATTTTTACCCACGAGAGCATTTAGTCCAGACCAGATATCATCTCCTGCAGCCTCAAGACAGGCCCCCAATCCCTGACATTTTGCATTTGCAGCTTTGTTAGCAACGCGCACAACGGTAAAACCAAGCTCGCCAACGCCTTTAATAAGATCGATCCCGACTTGTCCCACGCCAGTGGGTATAAAAAGGATGGCCTCTTCGAGCGTTTCAATCTCAGCAGCGCTTTCGCCGATAGAGTTCAGTGTACGCAAGGGGGTTCTAACGAGATTAGTTGTCCGGTTAAAGGCCGATTTGCCGATCATATTGAGCGTTGGACGGGCGCGTAGCATTTCTGTAGCTTCGACTTCTTTTATATATCGGAACGCAGCATCAGCGCCCGTAATACGCGCTACGCCGTCCGCGCTCGTAATGTTGTAAATTGTGGCCATGCCATTTGTAAGGGCTTGCGGATCAACACTGTGATAGGCGCTTTGCAAGTTTTCCGCACCCAAAAAGTCTGCCGCGGGCAGGGCTTGTGAGGGTTCGAATGGATCGGCGTAATTTAAAACGGGTTGAGGTACGAAATTTTGAGCCGTGGCGATGCTGCTTGCTGTTAAGATAAAGCAAGATGAAACAAGTAAATGCGCCAATTTTTGGCGATTAAATGTTGTCTTGTGAAGCCTCATTTCGTCACTTTATCTCCAATTTAAATATTTTTGGTTATATCGGGATTTAACGCAGCGTGTTCTTCGACACATCCGATTATTGTCTGGCAAGTCTAATCAATCGGTTTAAACATGTCAAAAACAAGATAAGAGTACAATTGTCGAAAGGTCAATGAAGGCATTTATATGCGAGATCACCCGCCTATCATCGTTTTGGGGCTTATGTCCGGAACCTCTCTTGACGGTGTGGATGCAGCATTTTTGGAAACTGACGGTCACTCAATTAAACGATTCGGCCCGTCTCTTACGTTGGATATGCCAAAAGAAAATCCGCTTGGCGCCGCTATTAAAGAGGCTCTGACGTGGCAATTTGAAGGCCCGCGACCAGCTGTGTTTTCTCAAGCACAAGATTTCATAGATGATATACATATTCAGGCTGTCAAAAAACTCTGTTCCCGGCATCCTGAATGGGCCAAAGACTTGGCTTTAATTGGCTATCACGGTCAAACTCTATTACATCATCCGCCTTCCCGAGGCAAAAACGGGCAGACCTTGCAATTAGGGTCAGGCGAAAAATTGGCTGCCGCTTTACAAAAGCCAGTCGTCTGGGACTTCCGTTCGCAAGACATGTGCGCGGGCGGGCAAGGCGCGCCTCTGGCTCCTATCTATCACAAGGCGTTGGTTGAAAAAGCGGGCCTCAACGGGGTTACAGCCATTCTCAATCTGGGCGGGGTTGGGAATGTCACCCTTGTGGGTGACGGTATCTTAAAGGCGAGTGATACAGGTCCTGCTAATGGCCCGCTCGATCAGTGGATGCAAAAACACGGAAAAAATTATGATAAAGGCGGGCGTATATCTTTGCGAGGCACGCCAGATTTTGACCGTATTGATAAGTGGCTATCACGTGATTTTTTTGGACGCGCGCTGCCGCGATCAGCAGACCGCTATGATTTTGATGTCATGGACGAGATGGACGACATGCCTTTAGAGGACGGCGCGGCAAGCCTTGCTGGGTTTTGCGCTTTATCAGCAGCGAAGACATTGAGTCAGATGAGTGTAAGACCTGAACGTCTTATTCTATGCGGCGGTGGGCGTCATAACCGCGCCATACGCTGGATGTTGGAAACGCATATCGCAGCAGATATCTTAACGGCAGAAGATATAGGCTGGGAGTCGGATGCAATTGAGGCGCAAGCCTTTGGCTTTTTAGCGGCTCGTAGCCTATACGGGTTCCCCAATTCCTTTCCTGCGACCACAGGGGTCAGAAAAGCAATATCGGGTGGTCGCCTCGCGCGCGAGACTTGACTAAGCAATCAGGCGTGGCTCACGCGGTGGACAGTAACGCGGGTCAAGATGTTCATCGAGATAGTCCTCAATGACGTCGATAGCTTCGTCGAGATGATGGGTATAGAAATGATCCGCCCCTTCAATGAGGTGGGTTGTGATTTGCGTACCCTTCTGGACACGGATTTTCTCGACAACACGGTCAACGTCTTCGGCAGGCACAAGGCTGTCCCGGTCACCATAGGTCACAAGACCTGAGGCGGGGCAGGGCGCCAGAAACGCAAAATCATAGGTATTGGTTGGTAGTGACATGGAGATAAAGCCAGCCACTTCAGGGCGGCGCATTAAAAGCTGCATGCCAATCCACGCGCCAAAAGAATAACCCGAAACCCAACTAAAAGGCGCATTCTGGTTAAAGCTTTGCAGCCAATCAAGTGCATAGGCCGCATCTTGTAGCTCGCCTGAGCCATTATCATATGTCCCTACTGAACGGCCAATTCCGCGAAAGTTAAAGCGCAGCACAGAAAAGCCGCGGCGCTTATAGCCTTCATACATGGCCACAGGAATACGGTGGTCCATATGTCCGCCCGCCTTGGGGTGAGGAGAGAGAATAAGCGCGCAAGGTGCGGAGGAATCATCGGATGGATGATAGCGCCCTTCAAGCCGACCATCAGGGCCGGCAAATATTACTTCTGGCATAAACTCGCCTTGTTTTCTGTGTGGGTACTTTTCTTGCAAAAAAGCATCCACTTAATCTTGACTCATTTAGTCGGAATTACTACATCCCGACAAGACATGAAATTTGGCGGCTTTTAGCAAGTCAAATCGCAAAAAGCGAGAAAAACCTTTCAAAAAAGAAAGCGGATGAAGTGAAACTTACGGCAAAAGGACGATATGCTGTTATGGCCGTGGCCGATATGGCCGCGCAAGGGCCCTCTATGCGCTCGTCACTGACCGATATTTCCCGCCGCCAAGGCATATCTTTGAGTTTTTTAGAGCAGCTTTTTGCCAAGCTACGTCGTGCAGGTATTGTTGAGAGCTCACGCGGGGCCAGTGGCGGCTATGTTTTGTCCGCGCCTGCCGTTGAAGTGACCCTCGACCGCATCATATTTGCGGTAGATGAGGATATAAAAGCTCATGGCTGCACACCTGAAGCCAAAATCGCCTGCACTGGCAAAACCGATAAGTGCCTGACGCATAATCTCTGGGGTGCGCTGGAAAACCATATCGAGCAGTTCCTGGCTAGCGTCACCGTCCAAGATGTTGTGGATGGGCGCTTGCCTGTGACAGAGATGGAGGCGGCGGAATGATGAAAGCCGTTATTATAACCGCCGCACTCTTTTGTCTTGCAGCTGTTTTGTCAGTATCGTCTCAAAGTTTAGAAGGGACATGGTCTTTAGCTTATCTTGCTGGACTTGAAGACGAGTTTGATAGGATTGAAGCAGAGTATGCAGCAAAAGACGAAAAAGTCCTTTGGGGGGAACCCAATGCCTCAGGGCTCCTAAAGCTATCATATGATTATAAGGCTTTACGTCGTCAGACGTGGATTACTTTGAATGGAAGTAATCCACATGTTTCCATATATGATGGAAATATAAATAATGGGATAGAGACGCTTAAATTCAAAGAAGCCTGGCCGCCCACTTTGCGATATATGACGAGCCAGGTTTTGCTGCCTTCTGGGGAGAAGGTGCCTAAAGCCCCAGCGCCTATAGAGGTTGCTACGCTACATTATTCCAAGCTTACACAAAATGGTATAGGAAAGACGGATATATCTGAAAACGGTAATCTATTGACGCTATACAATCCGTCAAACGAGGTCATTGCACGCTTTAAACGCGTGGAGGCGGCGCAATGACGCGCACCTATCTCGACCATAATGCGACAAGTCCGACGCGCCCCGAAGTTAATCAAGCGGTCAACGAGGCGCTTAATGTGAGTGGCAATCCGTCCGCGCAACATAAGGACGGGCGTGCTGCTAATGCAATCATATCAAAGGCTCGCGAAGCTGTAGGGCTGGCCATGGGCGTAAGAGCGCAAGATATCATTTTCACCAGTGGCGGTACAGAAGGTGATAACACGGCTATCTATTCCGCGCTCAAGTCCGGCTGTAAGCGCCTGTTTATATCTTCCATGGATCACCCCGCTACGATTTTAGCCGCTGAAGCTTTTACGCCCGCGTTTGGTGCAGCCATAGAGATCATCCCGGCGGACGATCAAGGCCGCACAAATATCAATTGGCTTAAGGCCCAGCTTGAGAACTGGGAGGCTTCCCACGGACGTCCCTTTGTTTCAATAGTCGCCGCCAATAGCGAGACGGGTGTTGTCCAAGATATTGAAGCGGCCTCGGAATTGGTGCGCCGTGTAAACGGTCTCATTTTGGTGGATGCTGTTCAGGCGCTCGGGAAAATATCGATGACATTTCAGCCTGATTATTTGACCGTTTCAGCCCATAAGGTTGGCGGCCCGAAAGGCGTAGGCGCTCTTTATGTGTCACCTGATGCGCCCTACGCATCATTACTTGTTGGGGGCGGGCAAGAACGTCGCCGCCGCGCAGGGACGATGAATGTCGCAGGGATTGCAGGTTTCGGCGCTGCCGTTAAAGCCATGGGAGATTTATCCCAGACTAAAGCGTTGAGGGACACATTTGAAAATGGTCTTAAGCCATTAGAGCCACATTTGACGATATTTGGTGAGGACGTAGAGCGCCTGCCAAACACCAGCTTATTTGCGGTTCCTGATGCCGCGTCGCAGACCTTGATGATGGCGCTTGATCTTGAGGGCATATCTGTTTCCACCGGTACGGCCTGTTCTTCGGGTAAAGTCGGGGCGAGCCGTGCGATTACGGCGATGGGTCTCTCAGAGCGTGCCCCTAAAGGCGTTATCCGCGTTAGCTTCGGGTATAATTCCACAGAGCGTGATGTTGAAAAGTTTCATGCGGCTTGGTCGAAAATTCGCAAAAACCGCACTAAGATGAGAGGGGCAGCTTAATGTCCGAAGATGTAAAAGTAAAAGACGGTATTGAGCAAAGCACGGTTGACGGTGTGCGCTCGCTTGAAGCCGATAAATATAAATACGGCTTTGATAGCGATATCGAACAGGAGTTTGCCCCCAAGGGTTTAAACGAAGACATTGTACGCTTTATTTCGGCCAAAAAGGAAGAGCCGCAATGGTTGCTGGATTGGCGCCTTGAGGCGTACCGGCGATGGTTAACCTTGGAAGAACCGGATTGGGCGATGGTCGATTATCCGCAGATTGATTATCAGGATATGTATTATTACGCCTCTCCAGTTAAAAAAGAGGGGCCTAAAAGTCTCGATGAAGTCGATCCGGAAATTCTAGAAGTCTATAATAAGCTCGGTATTTCCTTAAAGGAACAAGAAGTGCTGGCGGGGGTTGAGGGCGCGCCGAAAGTCGCCGTGGATGCCGTGTTTGACAGCGTTTCTGTGGTAACGACATTTAAGGACGAGCTGGCCAAGGTCGGCGTGATTTTCTGCTCATTTTCAGAAGCCGTAAAAGATCATCCCGAGCTGGTAAAAAAATATATGGGCTCTGTTGTGCCTGTCACGGATAATTACTTTGCGACGCTCAATAATGCCGTGTTCTCGGACGGCTCATTTGTCTATATTCCACCGGGTGTACGCTGCCCAATGGAGCTGTCGACCTATTTCCGTATGAACGCCCAAGGTACAGGCCAGTTTGAGCGTACGCTTATCATTGCTGATAAAGGCTCATACGTCTCCTATCTGGAGGGCTGCACTGCGCCCATGCGCGATGAGAACCAGCTTCACGCCGCTATTGTCGAGATCATTGTGCATGAAGACGCTGAGGTAAAATATTCGACAGTACAAAACTGGTGGCCGGGCGATAGTGAAGGCAAAGGCGGGGTCTATAATTTCGTGACTAAGCGCGCGGATTGCCGCGGGGCGAACTCGAAAGTCAGCTGGACGCAGGTTGAGACAGGCTCCGCTGTGACATGGAAATATCCAAGCTGTATTTTACGCGGTGATAATTCCCAGGGCGAGTTTTATTCTATCGCGATTACCAATGGTCATCAGCAGGCCGATACGGGCACCAAGATGATCCATTTAGGCAAAAACACCCGTTCGCGTGTTATCTCCAAAGGTATTAGTGCCGGTAAATCTAACCAGACTTACCGCGGCCTTGTGTCTGCCCATAAAAAGGCGGCGGGTTCGCGCAATTTCACCCAGTGCGATAGCTTGTTAATTGGCGATCAATGCGGCGCACATACCGTACCCTATATCGAAAGCGATACACCCAAGGCGCAGTTCGAGCACGAAGCGACAACTTCGAAGCTCTCAGACGATCAGCTGTTTTATTGTCGGCAACGCGGCTTGGGCGAGGAAGAGGCCGTAGCGTTGCTGGTCAACGGGTTTTGCCGTGAGGTCTTGCAAGAACTGCCCATGGAATTTGCCGTGGAAGCGCAAAAACTTGTCGCTATCTCGCTTGAGGGGAGTGTGGGCTAATCATGGCGCGTCTCTTGGACATCTCAGCCCGGTCTCGGGCCTTACCATTATGGGCTGCGGGTCTTCTTGCGGCCTGTTCCGAGGCGGTCACATTAGAAGTCGCCAATCCTGCGGATTTACCGCGCGAGACGGCGAGTCTTCAGAACTCTTCAATTGAAGAGATAAACCACATTGAACAGATAGATTTTACGGCTTACTCGATTGAGCTGGCACAGAATGTCGGTCTGGAAATTGGCGAGGCTAAAGCGGCTTCAAATGAAAAAATCCAGACTTATTTTAAACCCGCAAAGGGCGCGGAAGGTTCGGCCGAATATCTGTTTTCAGAACTGCGCGGTGAGGGCGGGAATGTCATTCTCGCGACCTCGAACGGGCTGGCCGATGACAGTATAAAAGGCGAGGAATTATACGCCGTTTTTAAGGACGACAAACTCATTACATATGGCCTACGGCAAAAATGCTGGCGCGGCGATAATCCGGATATTTGGCAAACACAATTCTGCCCATAAGGCATATTTCAATTCAACTTACATAGACATTCTAAAGGAAATAAAAATGGCTAAAAAAGCAAAAGTAAAAACTGAACCTAAACGTAAATTGGTATCACTCTCAGAGGGCGAGAAAACCTATGCGATGTCGCGCGCCGTTGTGCAGGGCGATTGGTGCTTTGTCTCGGGCACGGTGGGCTATAATTATGCCGAAGGTAATTTGCCTGAAAGCGCCGCCCAGCAAGCCCAAAATACCTTTGCCAATATTATGGCGGCTATGGGGCAGGCGGGCTTTGAGCTCGGCCATACCATCCGTGTGCAATACACCGTGACAGACCGCAAATATATCCCCGAAGTTCTCCCCGTCATCCAGCAACATTTCGGCGCTATTCTTCCTGCCGCGACCATGGTCATTGCTGATCTGGTCGATGAGAAGATGAAAGTGGAGATTGAGGTTACGGCGTTTAAAGGCGGGTAGTTTAGCGATTTATCTTTTTATACGATAATTAAAATCCAAGCCAGCGGACAAATTAAATGAGCCAAGAAAAAGAAGTTACAATTAATGACCGCCCAAAAAGCAAATTTGTAAAGTTTATATATGCGCTATGTATTATATTCATTCTATGGACGATTGTTTTTGGTCTTTTGTTTTTGACGTCTGATTCCACAACCGAGGCTCATGCGTTCTTCAAAGGAACAGCGTCATCAGGATTGAAAGGCGCATTGTTAATAGGTGGTCTTGGGTTTCTATTGGATAAACAAGATGAAACAAAATGGTTTCTAGCGACCTCCCTTGAACGAAAAGCAATTTATACAAGTCGAAAAAAGAGAAAAAATGCTAAAAATAAATAACCTATCGGCCGCTGTTGATGACGGCCAAAAGACAATCCTTGAAGGGCTTTCGCTTGACGTGCCTGCCGGAGAAGTCCATGCGATTATGGGGCCTAATGGTGCGGGGAAATCCACGCTCTCTTATGTGCTGACGGGCCGTGAGGGCTATGACGTCACAAGCGGATCTGTTTCATTTGACGGCGCAGACTTACTCGAGATGGACCCGGAGGACCGCGCCGCAAAGGGCCTGTTCCTGTCTTTCCAATATCCGCTGGAAATCCCCGGCGTGCCGACCCTGACATTTCTCAAGACCGCGCTAAACGCCCAGCGTAAGGCACGCGGCGAGGAGGAGATGAAAGCGCCGGAATTCCTCAAAAAATCCCGCGCTATCGCGTCTGAACTTAAGATCAAGCCTGACATGCTTAAACGCCCTTTAAATGTTGGCTTTTCGGGCGGTGAGAAAAAGCGCATGGAGATTTTCCAGATGATGATGCTGGAGCCGCGCTTTCTGATTATGGACGAAACAGACTCGGGTCTGGATGTCGACGCGTTGCGCATTGTCGCGGACGGTGTTAACGCGCTGCGCTCACCTGATCGCGGCATGCTGGTTATCACGCATTATCAACGCCTGCTGGATTATATCGTGCCAGACAAGGTGCATGTCCTCTCAGGCGGTAAAATCGCCGCCACAGGCGATGCAGACTTTGCCAAACGCCTGGAGAAAGAGGGCTATGACGCTTATGCCTGATGCTCTGCAAATAGACGCGCTCCCCCACCGCCGTATGGAGGCGTGGAAGTGGACGGACTTGCGGGCCAAGCTGGCTGAGGATACTTCTGGGCTTTCGCAAGCGGGTCTGCCCAAGCTAAGCCTTCCTGACGGTGTCAGCGTATCAGAAGAGACTGTTAATGAGGCTGCGGGCGATACGCCAATGTCTTCTTTGGCGCGCGGATTTGGCGGTAAGGTCTGGACGATCAACGTGCCGGACGGTTTTTCAAGCCAGAGCCCGCTAAGTGTTGAGGACTTATCCAAAGGCCATATTCGCCTGCGTTTGAATATGGGTAAGGGCGCTAAACTTTTCCTGATAGAGCATCACCAAGGCTCGGGCGGGTTTTGCAATATTGATATGGCGATTAAGCTGAGAGAAGGCGCGGAGCTGGAACGTGTGATTGTGCATGATGATAGCGAAAATCACGTCCGCGTCGCCACCACACATTATACGCTCTGGAAAGGGGCCAAGCTTAAACAATACGCGCTCTCATTTGGCGCGTCGATTGCGCGGCTTGAAACGCGCTTGGCGGTTATGGGAACAGGTGTTGAGGCGCTGATTAACGGAGCTTATCTCCTAAGCGGTTCGCGCCATACAGACATGACGAGCTATATTGATTTAGCGGCACCTGATTGTGTGATACGCCAGTCGATAAAAGGTGTGGTGGCAGATACGTCTCGCGGTGTTTTCCAAGGCAAGTTTCATGTCAGACGCCCCGCCCAAAAGACGGACGCGGAAATGCGTCATGACGCGCTTATGTTATCAGACGCCGCCCAAATCCGGTCTAAACCAGAGCTTGAAATTTACGCCGATGATGTAGAATGCGCTCATGGCAATACGTTAGGCGCATTAGACGAGAGCGCTTTGTTTTATATGCGTCAGCGCGGAATCCCGTTAGTCCAAGCGCGCGCTCTGCTGACAGAGGCTTTCCTTACGGATGTGTTTGATGATGTGAGTGATGAAGCCCTTCAGAATTCTCTTCTTAGCAAAATCCGCACATGGTTGGAGAGATAGGTGGCCTTTAACGTCGACGACATACGTGCCCAATTTCCTATTCTCACGCGGGAGATCAATGGCAAGCCTTTGGCCTATCTGGATAATGCGGCCAGTGCGCAAAAACCGCGCGCGGTGATTGACGCATTAAGTGGCCAAATGCAGACCAGCTTTGCCAATGTCCACCGGGGTCTGCATACCATGGCGAATGAAACCACGGAAGCCTATGAAGGCGCGCGGGCTAAGGTCGCAACATTTTTAGGTGCGCCAAAGCCTTCCAATATTGTCTTCACGAAAGGTGCCTCCGAAGCGCTTAACCTGTGTGCTTACGGCTTAGCGGGTGAGATAGAGGCTGGCGATGAAATTATCCTCAGCCAGATGGAACATCATTCCAATATTGTGCCTTGGCATTTCCTGCGCGAGCGCTACGGGGCTGTGCTGAAATTTATTCCTGTCACAGAACAGGGCGTGCTTGATCTGGACGCATACAAGGACATGCTCTCGGCAAAGACAAAAATTGTCTCGGTCGTGCATATGTCTAATGTGCTCGGCACGGTAAACCCTGTTAAAGATATGGGGGTTTGGGCCAAGGCGGCGGGCGCGATATTTATTGTCGATGGTACGCAGGCGGCGGTGCATATGCCCATTAATGTCGTTGATCTGGGTGTCGATCTGTTTTGTATGACAGGACATAAATTATACGGCCCGACAGGAATCGGCGCGCTTTACGGCACATCTGAAATGCTCAACCGCCTGCAGCCCTTTAACGGCGGCGGGGAGATGATCGAGGATGTGTTCGAAGACCGCGTGACCTATAATGACCCGCCGCATAAGTTTGAGGCCGGAACCCCGCCCATCCTCCAAGCCATTGGGTTAGGGGCGGCGATTGACTGGTATAGCCAGTATGATGCGGGGGCCGTGCATCAGCATGAAATGGCGGTTTATCATCACGCTCTTGACGGCCTGCGTGGTATAAATAGTTTCGAGCTGATCGGGGATGCACCGGGTAAAGGCCCCGTTCTAGCCTTTAATCTTAAAGGCGCTCATGCCCACGATGTTGCCCAAATACTGGACAAATACGGTATTGCCGTGCGCGCGGGCCAACATTGTACGCAACCGCTCATGACGCGGCTTGGCATACATTCGACAGCGCGGGCAAGCTTCGGAATTTATAATAGTTTGAACGAGGCTGAGCGCTTGGTTGAAGGGGTGAAAAAAGCAGTCACTTTTTTATCTTAATTATGATACTATATAGAGAATATGATGAATGACATGACAAATAGACAAAGACAGGCCGAGGCTTTGGCCAATGCACAAATTCCCGGCCTATCGGCGCAGGAGACACCGGCTGCACCGCCGGAGGATAAGGCTGCGGACCGTAATATTGTCGCCAAAAGCGAGCGGGACATTATTGATGTGTCAGGTGCACCCGTCGAGCCGGCTACCGAGGCCGAACTGGAACAGATTACCCAAGACGTTATCGGACAGTTGAAATCTGTATATGATCCGGAAATTCCGGTCGATATTTATGAGTTAGGCTTGATTTATAAGGTCGAGCTTGAAGATGACCGGACGTTAAAGGTTGATATGACCTTGACAGCGCCGGGATGCCCCGTTGCCGGTGAAATGCCTGTATGGGTGCAAGAAGCGTGTGAAGTTGTGGCGGGTGTACGCCGCGTCGAAGTCGCCATGACATTTGATCCGCCGTGGACGCCTGACCGCATGTCTGAAGAAGCCAAATTAGAATTGAATATGTTATGAGTGATGTACAAA
Organism: uncultured Caulobacterales bacterium; assembly: GCA_964534845.1. Classification (GTDB taxonomy): domain Bacteria; phylum Pseudomonadota; class Alphaproteobacteria; order Caulobacterales; family Maricaulaceae; genus CALCKU01. Next base: position 2,345 of record CAZHPV010000016.1, on the reverse strand, counting down.
CAACCTCCGCCCGTTCTAGTCGGCCCCGTCCTAAGCTGGTGACTTTAACAGACGGTGCCGCCGCGCGCGTACGCGAAATCCTGTCTGAGCGCGGCAAAGGCTACCTACGCGTCGGTGTTAAAAATGGCGGCTGTGCCGGTATGGAATATCTCATGGATTATGTTGAAGAGATCGAAAAGTTTGATGAGCTGGTCGAGGATAATGGCGTTCAAATCGTTGTTGATGCCAAAGCCGTTCTGTTTATCCTTGGCTCTGTGGTTGACTATGAAGTCGACGTAATGTCTTCGCGCTTTACCTTTAAAAACCCGAACCAGACCGATGCCTGTGGCTGCGGAGAAAGCGTGACGATCGTACCTGCGCTTGGTTAGATCGCGCCTGTTAACACGCCTGACGTACTTCTTTTTTATTAGCTAAATCCTAAGCGTTTTCGGCTAATCACTCCCTGATTTAAATAAGGGGATGGGGCGGTATGGCAAGGCAAACCGGCATTGTATTAGCGGTTATCATGGCGGGTTTATTTCTGCTGTTTCCTCTATACGTTATTCAAGACCGTTCCCGGGTCTTGATAACATCCGATAGTCATGCTGCCCAGATCGTGAATTGCAAAGCCAGATATTTCAGAGGAAAAACCCGAGCGTCTCAACTCGCGGGCAGAAAGCGTTGGTCCTATTATCCCCAAGCGCGAAGTGAACACGGTTATTTGGTGACGGGCACATTAGGTTTGCCAAAAAAGTCACAATGTGAGCGCTTGCTAGGGAAACCGGTTGAAATATTGGTCAATCCGGAACGTCCCAGTAAAGCGCGGATAAATAGCTTTACACAATTCTGGTTTTTTCCCGTTCTAATAATATTTGGTGCGCTTTTTATCATTCTTACCTTTGCACGAAGAGGTGGACTCGCCGTCGTCAGCGCCGCGGCAGCGGTAATCGTGAGCATTATTGGGTTCAGATATGAACTCGGTCTTCTAGCGTCAAACGACAAGGTCGCGCCCGTTGCAATCACGGTTGCACCGCGCCTTGCTATGGACGTGTGTGTTAATGAGGCGATGAGACAGGAGGCGGTAACGCACGCTTCTGAAATTAAGCGACTTGTTTGCAAGAAGCGTGGCCTGACCGAGCTGCCGGATATGTCAGATTTATATAAAATCGAGTATCTGGACTTATCGCTTAACGCCTTAACCGATCTGTACCCTCTAAGGCATTTGCCGAATTTGCGAGAGCTTGATTTGTCCGGTAACAAGGCTCTAGAGTCTTTAAACGCTATAAAAGAGCTAAAAAAGCTTGAGACAATCGACATAGCCGTCACACAAATATCCGATCTATCACCCATAGCGCAGGCTTCAAATTTAAAGAAAATCGATATTGATTCAACACCGGTTACGGATGTTTCAGTTCTGAAAAATCTGCCTAAATTGCAAAGCCTAAATCTGGCAAATACAGCTATTGTGGATATTTCAGCTCTTGCGGATAAACCTGATCTGGACAGTTTGACCCTGTATAAAACAGGGGTTCAGTCATTGGCCCCGCTCTTTGGAAATGCGAACTTACGTCTGGTCAATATTTCTCAGGGTTCAGGGATTTCATGTGATGAAGTCAGATCGCTCCGCCGCCAGATAAAAAGGGGGGGTCGGGTTGGTTCCAAAGAATTATGTCCATCAGAAGAATAAATAAAGGGCAGATAAAAACCTGTCGGTCATAAAGCTGTTTCGTGTTATATTTCACTTCAAGGGGAGTGAAATATGATAGAGTTATATAAATTTGGACCGCAATTTGGACTACGCGAAGCCGGACCTTTCGTACTAAAAACTATGGCCTATATGCGTCTTGCGGGCATTGCGTTTTCAGAACACCTCCAGCCGGACCCGCGCAAAGCCCCGAAGAAAAAAATCCCCTATATTGTCGATGAGGGCCAGGCGATAGGTGATTCCACTTTCATCATTAAATATCTCAAGGATAAGTTTGGTGATCCCTTGGCTGAGGGATTTTCGCAAGAACAACTCGCGCAAGGCCACGCTCTTAAAGTGATGCTGGAAGAGCGGACTTACTGGGCGGCTATGATATATCCGCGCTGGGTCAAAACCGACCATCACCCTTTCATTGCGAAGACCTATTTTGGCAATATTCCCGGTTTTATTCGGATGCCTTTATTTCGTTTAATCGCTAAATCCGTTTCCAAAGCGGCCATGGGGCACGGCATAGCCCGGCACACGGATGACGAGATATACGCGCTCGGTCTTGACGATGTGAAAACGGTCGAAACAGTATTAGGCAAAAAGAAATTTATCTTGGGAGCACAGCCCGCCGAAGTCGATGCGACTGTTTATGCTTTCTTACACGGCATGTCTG
>CAZHPV010000015.1:0-41077 GCA_964534845.1 uncultured Caulobacterales bacterium | reverse complement strand
GTCAAAGACCTTGTCACGCGTGCTAAAAACGGATTACCGGTTGCGGGGTTTTGCAACGGCTTTCAAATTCTGACCGAAACAGGCCTTCTGCCCGGTGCGCTAATGCGCAATAAGGGATTGAAATTTGTCTGCCGTCCTGAAGCCCTAAAAATCGTCAATTCAAACACGCGGTTTACGTCGAAATATGAGGATAAAACCGATGTAGTCTTTCCAGTCGCCCATCATGACGGTAATTATTTCGCCGACGATGCCACACTTAGCAAGCTTGAGAAAGAAGGGCGTATCGTTTTCAAATATAAAGATAACCCAAACGGGTCCATGCTCGACATTGCCGGTATATGCAATGAACAGGGTAATGTCTTTGGCATGATGCCTCACCCTGAGCGCGCTATTGATCCGCTTCATGGCGGCACGGATGGCATAGACCTCTTCAAATCCATTATCGAGTCGATCTGATGGCAAGACAAAAAAAACCTAAAATCACAGCTGAAATGGTGCAGGAACATGGCCTGTCCGAAGACGAGTACCAGATCATTCTTGACCGTCTGGGGCGTGAGCCCAATATCAATGAATTAGGTATTTTCTCGGTTATGTGGTCCGAACATTGTTCCTATAAATCTTCGCGGCGGCATTTAGCGAAATTTTTAACCTCGGGCGAAAAAGTCATTCAAGGCCCGGGCGAAAATGCAGGCGTTATCGATATTGGCGATGAGCATGCTATTATTTTCAAAATGGAAAGCCATAACCATCCCTCCTATATTGAACCCTATCAGGGCGCAGCGACAGGTGTAGGCGGCATTATGCGAGATGTGTTCACAATGGGCGCCCGCCCGATTGCGCTTATGAACGCTTTGCGATTTGGTGACCCATCTCACCCCAAGACAAAGTCGCTCGTATCCGGCGTTGTAGCCGGCATTGGCGGCTATGGTAATTGCGTTGGCGTGCCCACGGTTGGCGGAGAAACAAATTTTGACGAAGGTTATAATGGCAATATCCTTGTCAATGCCATGTGTGTCGGCCTCGCCCATAAAGACAAGGTTTTTTATTCCGCAGCAAAAGGCGTCGGCAATCCCATTTTCTATGTCGGCTCCAAAACAGGACGGGACGGGATCCACGGGGCGACCATGGCCTCTGCCGAATTTGATGATGACAGCGATGAAAAACGCCCGACTGTCCAAGTCGGTGACCCCTTTACGGAAAAACTCCTCATTGAAGCCTGCCTTGAGCTTATGGAGACCGACGCTATTATCGCCATTCAGGATATGGGTGCGGCGGGCCTAACATCTTCCTCGGTCGAAATGGCAGATAAAGGCGGGGTTGGCATCACGCTCAATCTCGACAAAGTACCCCAACGCGAACCGGATATGACCCCCTACGAAATGATGCTTTCTGAATCCCAAGAGCGCATGCTCATGGTCATTAAACCGGGAAAAGAAAATCTGGCTCTGGATATTTTCCAGAAATGGGAACTCGATGTGGCCGAGATCGGCATAACCACCGATAGTGGGCGCCTCGTCCTAAAACATAACGGTAAAAAGGTTTGTGATATACCGATTGCGCCGCTGGCGGATGACGCACCTAATTATGACCGCCCTTATTTACAGCTTACAAAGCCTGCTATTATTTCAGCGTCCGACATTGTAGAAACGCAAGACTATAAGGACGCTTTCATACGCATTATGAGCTCGCCTGACATTGCTTCAAAACGGTGGATTTGGGAGCAATATGACCGCCACGTCATGGCGGATACAGTAGACAGTTCACAAAGCGGAGGGGATGCCGCCATCGTGCGCGTTGCCGGCACGAATAAAGCCGTCGCCATTACAACAGACGTAACCCCGCGCTATTGTCAATCTGATCCCTATGAAGGCGGCAAGCAATGTGTAGCTGAAACATGGCGCAATCTGACCTGTGTCGGCGCTGACCCTATCGCCATTACAGATTGCCTGAATTTCGGCAATCCAGAGCGCCCTGAAATAATGGCCCAATTTGTAGGGTGTATTGATGGTATGAACGAGGCCTGCCGGGCCTTTAACTATCCGGTCGTCTCCGGTAATGTCTCCCTTTATAATGAAACCAATGGCCAAGCCATACCGCCAACACCCGCTGTGGGCGGAGTGGGCCTTATCCCTGATGTTAGCAAAATAGCCACGCTCTCTGGCGCCAAGGAAGGCGATACATTAATCCTGATTGGTGACACGCAGGGCTGGCTTGGTAGTTCTATCTATATCAAAACCATCTTACAGCGCCGCGACGGTGCCCCGCCACCCGTTGATCTGGATATGGAAATTAAAAACGGTGATTATGTGCGCCGACTTATCCGCTATCGGCGCGTGAATGCCGTTCATGATCTCTCTGATGGTGGTTTGGCCGTTGCCGCCACAGAAATGGCCCTCAGCTCGCATATTGGTGTCGAGCTTAAAGCCTCATACGACATGCCGGCCCATGCATGGTATTTTGGTGAAGATCAAGCCCGTTATCTGCTGAGTGTTGGCGAGAATAGTGTTAATCCGGTCCTGTCTACTGCGGATAATCTTGGCATTTCCGCTAACGTAATTGGTAAGGTCGGCGGAGATATGATAAAAGCTGAAAAAGCCTTCAATATCTCCCTGAGTGAAATCAGGCGCATAAATAGTGAATGGCTTCCAAATCTGATGAACAGTTAAGAGGTAACACCATGCCCATGCAAGGCGATGACATTATAGCCCTTATTAAATCTGCTCTGCCGGACGCGGAAATCGAGCTCGTCGATCTGGCGGGTGATAATGATCACTGGAAAGCCGTGATTACCTCTAAAGCCTTTGAAGGCAAAAGCCGTGTTCAACAGCACCAAATGGTCTACGCCGCTCTAAAAGGCAATATGGGCGGTGTTTTACATGCCCTAGCCCTTGAAACACGTCCCCCGAGCCCTTAGGTAGAATGAGAGCCTAACGGAGATATTTATGCAAGATGTCCATAACAAAATCAAAAAGACCGTCACCGAAAATGATGTCGTGCTATTTATGAAAGGCACGCCGACATTCCCTCAATGCGGATTTTCGTCTACTGTTGTTCAAATCCTTGATTATATCGGCACCGAATATGCCTCAGTAAATGTACTGGATGATCAGGAAATACGCCAAGGCATAAAGAGCTATAATAATTGGCCCACTATCCCGCAAATATTCGTCAAGGGTGAATTTATCGGCGGATGTGACATATTGCGTGAAATGTTCGAAACCGGAGAGCTTCGCGAGCTTATGACAGAAAAAGGCGTAAAGCTCAGCGCTTAGCCGGTATGGTTAAGAACCTGCAAATATTGGTTTAAACCTTACGTAAGACCTACATGTTACAATCCAGCTTTAATGTGCGTGGCACATCTTAAATATCTGGGTGCAACATGATAAATATGAAGCCAAGAGTTACGCGGGGGACCTTTCACTACGAAAAAAGTCTAAGCCGCAAAAAGCAGCGCTTATCCTTTAAGCGGCGTATAGGGTCATTTATGGCCATCGGATTTGGTGGTTTCGTTTGTTATACCGCCCTTCATTACGTGCCGGCTTTCTTAAACACCTCCAAATTACTCGCTATTTCTAAAATAGATGTTTCAGCCCAAAGATTAAGTGCCAGCGCCGATCAGAGTCCAATGACGCACTTCCTGAAAACGTTCAAGATGAAACGCGCCTATTTGCGCGGGGGGCAATCTATTATGGCGCAATATGCCTTACCTGAAAATTCCAAGCTTGAACTTGAAATTGTGCAGTGTCGTAGATCCCTATTCTTTGAAGTTTTTAAATGCATACCAGATGGCGAGCAAAATATCGTCATAACGAATAAAACCGTGGGGTCGCAAAAATTTGCTATTGGGCAAGCTGGGTTTTATGAATTTAGAAATTCGGTCAAGCAATCAGGTAATGCCTCGCAGGCCTACCAGATATTATGGCGCCGTAGCTAAAGTCCTAGCCTTTAAACCTTCAAGCCATATTTGATGAAATTTATGCATATTATCCGGCATTAACCGCGCTGCGAGTTTGGGTATGAACCCGTTTTGTGTCTCTTCTGTTATGACATGACAGCCATCAGGGCGGGCTATAAACAGCCAAGCATGATAGACACTCATGCCAAAAGATTCTGATGACCACGCAAGGCGTTCATAAGGTATAAATTCCTCAACCGTGCACGTAATCGTCATGCCAAATGTCTTCCACCGAAACCGCATTCCCAATTCCAAATCTGTTGTATCCGCCCCGTCTAACAGACGCACATTTTTCGCATTTTCATACCAATTAGGCCACTCTACGGCCCGAATAAGCTGCTCCCATGCCGCTTGCGGCGTCACATCCATACCCAGAGAATTTACGACATGGACCGCACTATTTTTCGGATCATATTTTGAAGGCCAATTTATGGTCTTTTTGCCCATGCCCATTCTCCGTTTTCAACCCAAAAGCCTAGCCCATTCTAACTCACAAAAAAACCCGCCGTAAAGGCGGGTTCATAAATCTATAAATCAAGGTCTAGCGAGAATAGAATTCCACAACCAGATTGGGTTCCATCATGGCCGGATAAGGCACTTCATCAAAGCTTGGAACTCTTACCATCGTCGCTTTCATGCCTTTAAGGTCCAAATCAATATATTCGGGAACTTCGCGCTCAACGCTTTCAAGGGCTTCCAGAACAAGCGCCATAGTGCGTGACTTTTCTCTAACCTCAACAACATCACCTTCGCGGCAACGGTATGACGGAATATTGACCTTTTTGCCGTTTACAAGCACGTGACCATGATTGACGAATTGACGGGCTGCAAAAACAGTCGGTACAAATTTCGCCCGGTAGATTACGGCGTCAAGACGGCGTTCTAACAGACCGATAAGATTCTCAGAAGCATCGCCCTTCATCCGTGTCGCTTCATCATAAATACTGCGGAATTGTTTCTCGGTGATATTACCGTAATACCCCTTTAGCTTTTGCTTCGCCCGTAACTGTGTACCAAAGTCCGATAGCTTACCACGACGATTTTGGCCGTGTTGGCCCGGAGGAAAGGGACGCTTATTAACAGGAGACTTAGGCCGTCCCCAGATGTTTTCGCCCATACGGCGATCAATTTTATATTTTGCGGAATGACGCTTTGACATGCGTGAGAACTCTCTATTTGACGTGGACCGGCTGTTTTGACCTTCAAATCAGCGATTGCAACGGCGGTTCCACACCTACCCGTGTTAAAGGCGGGGTTTTATAACGCCCCGCCATAATGTCAAGCCTTTAGGCTTATCTATTTCGGTGCCCTAAGGAATAGGCGATAAAAGCTCCGGGGCTGTAACAATATCTCTAACGCCGTGTGATTTTACCTCGTTAAAGACATTACCCTGCTGTGCCCATTTATGCAGTGATCCTATATCAAGCTTTGTGCAATTCGGACGCACACTCCAAGACACTTTCACAGGCGAACAGACGCTTTGCGTGTATTTTGGCCCGGTCGTGGATCCTCTAAACTGAACTGGCACACCCGTATGGCTCGGTATAGCTTTAGCCTGATGAAGTCCGCCCTGCGCGCTCCCGGCATAATCATAATCCGTGAAGTCTGCTGCTGCGCTATCATTCACAACAAGGAAGGTTTGCGCTTCAACCCGCAGACGCGGGTTCTCGCATGTATCACTCAAGCAAGAGCCAAGGCCTTCGCCGGGCGTAATATCACATGTAGAATGCACCCAGTGGACTTCGATTGTATCGCCCGGTGCGACACCTTTATAATAGGCTTTCCCGTCATAAGGCGCCTTTTCTGCCGCCGTCAGGCTCTCGGTTCCATTACACTTATAGCCACCAGAAGCACCCGGTCCTGCATAAATGCTAAAATCAGGACCCTTATGTTCTGCATTGGTATGGGTGTGGATATTACAAAGATTCATTGCGGAGGCTGGCGGTGCAATTTCAAAATCGTCCAAGTTTACGCCTGTCTTGCTCGAAATATCACGCGGTGTTTGAGGACCAAATCCTTCACAAAGCGCAGCATTCTCTGTTACTGTTTTAACGGCCTCAACCGCTTTACCTGTATCAGAAGACTGTTGGCTACAACCACTCAGTACAAGACCCAAAGAGGCACTGAGCGTTAAACATAAAATAGGGGACTTTCTAGTAGCGAAAACGGTTTTCATATAACATCCTTAAATTTGTCGAGACTATGCAGAAAGTCCTTATACCCTTTTCTCTGAAAATTTAAATAGGGCACGTTAAAAATCTAAGGTTATGACAAGAGTTTGATACGGGTTTTGATAAGAACCATTGTAATCGAGCGCGAAATGCTAAAAGACAGCACGATAATAACACATTGTACAAATTATGTTCGATCACAAAAATCATCCTATTTCCCCTGCGCTGATATCGGGTTGCGTGGCGTATCTTTTATGGGGTTTGTTTCCTATTTACTTCAAAATAACCCAGTCCATACCGGCTTTGGAAATCCTTGGGCATAGGGTTTTATGGTCGGTTCCGTTCGGATTTTTAATCCTGATATACAGACGTCAATTTAGCGCGGTGCTCACGGCACTCAAAAACCGAAAGACCTGTTATTACCTCTTACTTGCCGCGCTTTCTATGGCCCTAAATTGGGGATTGTATATTTGGGCCGTGCAACAAGACCAGATATTTCAAGCCAGTCTGGGTTATTATATTTTACCGCTCCTTTATTTTGTTATTGGTGTCATATTTTTTGATGAGAAACTAACACGCCTTAAAGTAATCGCTATATCTTTGGCCTGTCTGGGCGTTCTGATATTGACACTCTACGGCGGAGCTTTCCCCTATATTGCCCTTATATTGGCCACGAGCTTCACGGTTTACACACTCTGCCGTAAACAGGCAGACGTCGACGCCCTGCCGGGTTTATTCATCGAGACGTTGATACTGACCATTCCCGCCCTGCTTTACTTTGCATTATTGCAAAAAACGGGAGCATTACGGTTTGGCGTGACAACACCCTCCATGACCCTATGGTTGATTTTAGCAGGCCCCATTACGGTTATTCCGCTTGTCGCCTTTGCTTTCGCCGCGCGAAGGCTGACCTTAATTACCTTGGGGTTTATTCAATATATTGCCCCGAGCTTACACCTTATTATAGGCCTATGTTACGGAGAGGTTTTCACCAAAGCCCACGCCGCCTGCTTTACCTTTATCTGGCTTGCGATCTGCTTGTTTTCATGGGATCGCTGGCGAGATTACAAAAGAGGCTTGCAAGCACAAGCCGCTCTCATCAGTTAATCTCTATTTATCCATTAAATCCCGGGACAGTGGTAATAGCTGTCGAAAGAAAATAACCCAAAGCAAAAACCGAAAACAGGATTAGAACCTGTAAGACATATAAATAGACAAAATCGACAAAAGGGTGGACCTTAATCCGTTCCTTAGCTGTGCTTTTGACATAGGATGCCCTTAAAACGGCGGTGGAGATAACGGCCAAAACTATAATCACTAATGGATAGACATGGAACCAGCCCAGCACGCCAGCAATCAGGACAAGTAAATATGCGAGGTATGGCATTATGTTTCATCCTTTGTGTCGCTCGGTCCGCGCTCTCTTCTAGCCGCGCCGCGTCCGCGCGCCAAGGCCTTAATAATACCTCTGAATGTACGCACTTCCTGCGTGGTCATTTTCGCCCGCGTAAAGGGAGCACGAATATTTTGCCGCATTAGTGTTGTTTTTTCCACCGGGTAAAAGAAACCAGCCTGATTTAATTCATCTTCAAGATGCTCCAGCATTCGGATAAAGTCTTCCCGCGGAGCCGCATCATTAATATCCATATCAAAAACATCCGGCGGGGCGGCGCTTTCGGCGGACCGCCAAATATAGGCAAAAATATTCACGGCCTGTGCAAGGTTTAAAGACTGGAAAGCCGGATTAACCGGATAGGTCAATATCGCATCACATAAGGCGACATCCTCATTTTTAAGTCCGGCTTTTTCTGGCCCGAACAATATACCTGTAGAGATGCCCCTACCCGCCATGGCTTGAAGCTCGGCCCCAATGGTTTGCGTTCCCATGACAGGTATTTCCAACTCTCTGCGGCGCGCCGTTGCCGCCAGCAAATATTTTAAGTCCGCAACGGCTTGAGCCGTGGTGTCATAAACTTTGGCATTTTCAAGTACGGGTGCCGCCCCAGCCGCTATACTGACAGCATCAGGATTGGGCCAACCGTCTCGCGGTGCGACAAGCCGCAAATCTGATAAACCGAAGTTTAACATACACCGACACGCCGCCCCGATATTCTCCCCTAATTGCGGCTGCACTAATATGATTGCTGGCGTCACCCGCCTGTCTGGCTCCGGTATTTCGCCTAATTGGTTTTTTATCGCTTTTCCCACTTTTTCCTTCAAAATTCGATCTGGCGTTTGGCTTTAGGGTCCAAAAAAGTCAAATAACACAGCTTTGATATGGGCAATACAGATTAACCCTTTTCTAAAAGCTGTACGGGTGTTAAACCTCCCCACAACAATTTGTCCACTATTATACTGAGGAACACATGGCAAAAATTAAGGTAAACAATCCAGTCGTTGACATGAACGGCGATGAAATGACCCGCATTATTTGGGATATGATCAAAGAACGTCTCATTTTACCTTATCTCGATATCGAGTTGCTGGATTATGATCTTTCTATCCAAAGCCGTGATGCCACGGATGATCAGATCACAATTGATGCGGCCAATGCCATCAAAAAGCATAATGTCGGTATTAAATGCGCGACCATCACACCAGATGAACAGCGCGTAGAAGAGTTTAGCCTCAAGAAAATGTGGCGCTCGCCAAATGGCACTATCCGTAACATACTTGGTGGTGTGGTGTTCCGCGAGCCGATTATCTGTTCCAATATTCCGCGTCTTGTTCCAGGCTGGACGCAACCGATTGTAATTGGCCGTCACGCTTTTGGCGATCAGTATAAGGCGACCGATTTTGTTGTGCCCGGCAAAGGTAAGGCGACGATGAAGTGGGAAGGTGAGAACGGTGATGTGATTGAAAAAGAAATTTTCGACTTCCCTGACGGCGGCGTCCTTATGGGCATGTACAATCTCGACAAATCAATCGGTGATTTCGCACGGGCGTGTTTTAACTACGGGCTTCAGCGTAAATGGCCAGTCTATCTCTCGACTAAAAACACAATTCTAAAAGCCTATGACGGACGTTTTAAAGATTTATTCCAAGAGATTTTTGATACCGAGTTTAAAGACAGATACGCCGAATTTGGCGGGGAATACCAACACCGTCTCATTGATGATATGGTCGCAGCAGCCATGAAATGGTCTGGCGGATATATTTGGGCATGTAAAAACTATGACGGGGATGTCCAATCAGACACAGTTGCCCAAGGCTTTGGATCGCTAGGACTGATGACATCTTTCTTGCTCACGCCGGACGGAAAAACAATGGAAGCCGAAGCCGCTCACGGGACGGTTACGCGCCATTATCGTAACCACCAAAAAGGTGAAGCGACATCTACCAATTCGACAGCCTCAATCTATGCGTGGACTCGCGGTCTGGCCCACCGCGGTAAAGTGGATGACAATGAGGAGTTGATCAAATTTGCAACAGGTCTTGAAAACACCGTTCGAGAGACCATTGAAGGGGGGCAAATGACGAAAGACCTCGCATTGCTCGTAGGCGATCAGCAGGGATGGCTTACGACTGAAGCTTATCTTGAAGCGATTGCGGAAAACTTTGAACGCAAAATGACTTAAAGCCAGCTTTATACACGCTTTCACATTTAAGCCCGCCCTTTAATGTGGCGGGCTTTTTTCGTTGAATGTGCTTAATTGTCTCCGACAAGACGCAAAAATTCAGCGCGCTGTTCTGACTGATGAAATTGCCCGGATAAAGCCGAGCTAATCATACGGTGCGGTGTTTTGATCCCGCGCATGGTCATACATAAATGCTCCCCGCTCGCCATGACGGCGACATCATCCGTGGCTAAAATCTCTTTTACATGATTGGCTATATCCGAGACCAACTGCTCCTGTAGGGTCAATTTATGCGCATGCTTGTGCGCGATACGTGCAAATTTGGATAGGCCGAGCACTTTTTCATCCGCGATATAGGCAATTGAGACGTCACACCAAAATGGGAGCATATGATGCTCGCACATTGACCAGACTCTCATCCCCGTAACCGCAACCATCTGATTATGCTTGACGGCTGAGAAGGTTGTATCAAGCTTGCCAGCGTCATACTCTATAAATTCGCGCCAGAAATTTGCAATACGACGCGGTGTCTCTGCCAGTCCCTCACGCTGCGGGTCTTCACCCAAAGCGGCAAGAAGTTCCGTTACGAGGCTTTTCACCTTGTCGTAATCAATTTTCTTTTCTGAATTCTTATCTTTGTCAGACATAAATTTCTTTCTCACAGACATTTATTAGGCGCGGGTTGCCTGCTGTACCTCGCATAAAGCATAAGAACGCATCAAGGTCTACCAAAAGCCATATGCGTTTAAAATCCATCATTTTCACTTTAGAGCGTCGCGAATAGAGGTGACGCGCTTTTTGTTCACGCCGCGATCAGAATATCCCACACGCGAGCTCGAGCGGATATTCAAACGCCCCTCTCCTGCATCTACAATTTCCACATCATCTACAAATTTAAATATTTTGGACATATAGGTCGCAGAAATATAGCTATCTGATTCAGACATAATCGTTCCCCCTGTGGCAGCAATTGCAGCCTTCGCCTGCGCCATATTTCCCGATAATGGCGGCACAGATTTTTCGGGCTGCTCGTCATCGACACTACTCACGCAATTGGGCGCATTTGAGGTACAAGCCAAAGAACCGTCAGTTAGTCCCTTTGCCGTGCTTTTTTGAGACCTTAAGCCTAAAAAGAAAAACAAAATAATGACAAGCAGAACGAGGCCAATAAAGGCTTTAACAAATGTCATGATATATTACCTCTTTCATATATTTATCATACCAGGTCGGGCCGTTCAGGCTTTCAAAGAAACCATTATGGCCCCCATAATTCAAGCGAATATCTAAACAATTTTCTGACAGGTTTAAGCTATCTATATGGTTAGCGGGCACGACCGGGTCATCTTTCGACATAATGAGGCTCACACCGACAGGGCAATCCGAGAGATCATCCGGCTTGATACCATAGGCAGAAAAATAGGATTCAAGATCAGGATAGCCGGAATATTTAAGCAATATAATTTCTGACATTTCCATGATTGTCTTACATTTCACAGCGCGCGAAAAATCATGTTTATCAGGATATAGCCTCTGGTTTCTCTCCATTGTAGCTATAAGTTTCTTTTTGAAATAACGCTGAACGAGTTTGTTCTCATCTACTAACGGCGCTGCGGACCAAGGGTCTATGACAGGGCTTACTGCAAATATATGCGAGATTTTCGGCGCGTCAGTCTCTTTTAGAGACCGGGCTATGCGCAAGGCGAAATTACCGCCCAGCGAAAATCCAATGATATATATCGGTGCATCATTTGATAACGCGCAGGCCTGATTTACACCCTCCATAACCTCATCAAATCGTGTCGCCAGAAATATGCCTTCATTTAAATGATGCGTATCACCATGATCTCTGAAATTTAAGCGAAATACAGAACAGCCGTGATCAAACAGTAAGCGCGCGGAAGACTTAACATATGTGCTGTCTATACTGCCTTCCCAGCCATGCAGAAATATTACGAGAGCCTTGTTTTCTACCGAGCGAGAATAATGCCCCATGAGACGAATATTTTCGCCTGTCTCATCCGCGCTGCAATCCAGTATCATTTCACGGGCGGCACGTTCCATATCATGAGTACCGCGCTTTCTGAATTTCAAACTCGCAAGGCCCGTCTGCACCATAGCCGGACGCATCCACAGTGGCGGTTTGTAAACGGGAATATCCATGTGTGGGCCATACTTGCAAATCAACAAAGTTTAAACCTAAAAGATCGCATGTTTAAGCTACAAAAACACATATGCATAAGCCTATCGCTTGGACTGATGATCGGACTTGGGGGATGTGGCACTCTTGAAAAAGGAACCCTGCTTTCTCTTGCCTCGCTTATGCCCGAAGACGTCGATCCAATATCGGGCCGCGTCGCCGTGTTATGGCCCGATAGTATCACCCAATACAGACCGCCCATACTTACGACAAAAGTCATTAAAGACGGCGTGCTGCAAATAGACGCGCAAATTCAACTCGTGCTTGACCCTGAAGCCGAAAAATTTGTCCCTTACCCTAAAGGCCAAGGCTATCTCACAGTTTATAAGGTCGATGAAAAAGACCTCCCCGCCGCCTATAAAGCCCAAGAGGTCGGTACAGATATTGCGCAAAACTCGCCCCTTTTTGGCGGACCGGATTGGGAGATCACGCGAAATGCCGATTTCAGCTTCACAATAGAGCGCAAGGCCTTTCTGGCTTTTTGTAACAAGAACGTCTCGCTTGACACTTCGGTATGGGTGAAAGTCAATGCCGCCCGTCCCTATCAACGCTTAGTGGATCACAAAGCCATAGACCGCATTGTAAGCGGACAAATCAAAGCCGAATGTGACAATCCAGAGACGAACTTTATCACACGAGAATAGTTGACTTTATGGCGCTTAAAGGCGTCGTATAAGGTAAATCGCTATGAACGCGCTGATAACTTCAAAGCCGATAAAAACCATCATCTTGGCACTTGGCATACCATCTAAAGGCAAGGCAGCAAAACGCGCAAAGGCGTAGCCACCTGTATAAGTCAGGATAAAATAAAGCGCGGGGCGCACCATAGAGGCTTTCAAAAACCCCGCAAACGACAAAACCCCAATCGCCATGCTAACGCCGCCGTAAACACTTCTGATTTCGTATATGCCCTGACGGCTGATGGACGGCGCACCGAGCACGTCCATAATGACATTAGGATTGAAAAAAGCATAAAGACCGAAAAGGCCGAAAATTACGGCCTGCACGAGTAAAAAAATACGGGTCAAGCTCATTTCACAAATTCCATAATAACCTCATCGACCGCGAGGTTATCACCTGCCTTGGCATTTATTTTGGCTATCACGCCCTTTTTCTCGGCCCGCAGCGTGTTTTCCATTTTCATGGCTTCGACCACGGCTAGGGCCTGACCATCTTGGACCTCTTGGCCCTCTTCGACCATCACAGAGACAATCACTCCCGGCATGGGGCAGAGCAATAAGTTGGAGGTATCCGGCGCGATCTTGACGGGCATGAGTTTGGCCAGTTCTGCCGAGCGCGGCGTTCTGACCGCGACTTTGAACTCACAGCCTCTATGCTTGACCTGATAGCCCTCGGAGATTTTACGGGCGCTAAAATTAAAAGCCTTATTATCGACAAAGGCCCGCACAAGCGCCTGACCCGGTTTCCAACTGGTCAGAACTTCCATTTCTATCGCCGATTTATCTTCCTCGGCATTATCCATGACAATTGTGCGCAGCCCGTGCTCGCCCTTAATGTCGGCTGCGAAATGCAAATCGCCGATCTGCACTGCCCATTCATCCGGAATATGGCGCTCATGATTAGCCAGCGCCCCGGAAATTTCGGCAGAGCGATGCTCGGAAATATCATGCATGAGCGCGCAAACAGCCGCGATCTTACGCATATGCCCGCTATTCTCGTCACCGCCCTCAAACCCGTCAGGATATTCCTCGGCAATAAAGGCCGTGGTGATGTCTCCGCGTTCAAACCTGTCATGATCATAGACCGCTTGCAGGAACGGAATATTATGCCCGATACCGTCCAGCTCGAACTCGTCCAAGGCATGGCGCATGGTATTAATCGCTACGCCGCGGTCCTCACCCCATGTACAAAGCTTGGCAATCATCGGATCATAATACATTGAGATTTCACCGCCTTCATACACGCCGGTATCATTGCGAATGATAGAGCCACTGGCGAGCGTACCTTCGACGGGTGGGCGGTAACGTTTCAGCCGCCCGATTGAAGGCAGGAAATTCCGAAAAGGGTCTTCGGCATAAATGCGCGATTCAATCGCCCAGCCATTCAGCGTGACGTCTTTTTGTTTAATGTTCAGCTTATCGCCATTAGCAGAACGGATCATTTGCTCAACCAGATCAACGCCCGTTATCAGCTCGGTCACGGGATGTTCGACCTGCAAGCGCGTATTCATTTCAAGGAAGTAGAAGTTCTTGTCCTTATCGACGATAAATTCCACCGTTCCCGCGCTGTCATAATCCACGGCTTTGGCCAGCGCGACAGACTCGGCGCCCATGGCTTTGCGGGTTTTTTCGTCAAGGAATGGCGACGGCGCTTCCTCGATAACTTTCTGGTTACGGCGCTGAATAGAACATTCGCGCTCACCCAGATATATAACATTGCCGTGCTTATCGCCCAACACCTGAATTTCGATATGGCGGGGCTGTTCGACAAATTTCTCAATGAAGATACGGTCATCACCAAAACTATTGGCCGCTTCGTTTTTAGAGGACTGGAAGCCTTCGCGTGCTTCCTCGTCATTATAGGCAATACGCATACCCTTGCCGCCCCCGCCAGCCGAGGCCTTAATCATGACGGGATAGCCGATCTGCTTGGAGATTTTGACGGCTTCATCGGCGTCCTCAATCAGGCCCATATGGCCGGGCACACAGGATACGCCCGCTTCCATAGCGAGTTTCTTGGAGGTGATCTTATCGCCCATAGAGACAATGGCGTGAGGGTTCGGCCCAATAAAGGTAATTTTCTTTTTCTTGAGCAGCTTCGCAAATTCGGGATTCTCTGAGAGGAAACCATAGCCGGGATGCACCGCATCCGCGCCTGTTTGTTTGATGGCATCCAAGATTTTATCCATCACCAAATAGGATTGGTTCACCGCAGGGGGGCCGAGATGCACGGCCTCATCCGCCATTCCGACATGAAGCGCATTTCTATCGGCATCAGAATATACCGCCACGGTCTTAATGCCCATCTTGCGGGCGGTTTTAATAACGCGGCAGGCAATTTCCCCGCGGTTCGCTATGAGGATTTTTTTTATAGAGTTTGTCATAATATTGTCAGTTCAGTCCTGCTTTCCGCAATTTCTGTAAGCTGGTCATGCGCCTTAGGAAGGCAATTACGAAAAAATCTCATAATTTCACAAAGCGAGTGGATTTCAAACCTTTTTCCGAGCGAATGAAAAACACCACCTTTAACATCATATCCCAGCAAAACCCCTTGTCCGCTTGCATGCAGATCTACTTCATCAAAGAAAATTTTTTTTTGGGTAAGTTCAAGGTCACCCCGATACCCTTCATCGGCAGACTGTAAGTACCAATCATCAAAATCTTCATCAAAATGAACCATACGATTTCTGACTTCTTTTAACATGGAAGCATCTTCCATGTTCACATCAAATAGAGAGCTTAGTATTTCCCCTCTTAACTTAGAAAACTTCTTCGCCCTTTCGGAACGAGACCTTTTCACTGTAGGCTTTAGAACTTGAACAAGCATAAAAACTTCTTGCATCGCACCTTCCAAGGAATCCCATAACTTGTTGGGGTCGAGCTCTGAACGGCTTTTAGCTTTACTCATTATTTCAAGGTTATCGTAGTGAACATCAAAATCAGTAGTTGCTCTGTCTAATTGTGAAAGGTGGTACCTGAGAGCAAACTCATTATTCTTTATAAAATTTAAAATTCGTTCGTTATCCGCAAACAATGTCATAACGGCAAGTTATCGTGTTTCTTCCACGGGTTTTCGAGCTGCTTGTCTTTAAGCAGCGCAAAGGCCCGATTGACACGCTTTCTGGTACCGCGAGGTTGTATCACCTCGTCAATATAGCCGCGCTCGGCCGCGCGGAACGGGGAGAGGAATTTTTCTTCATAATCAGCGATATGAGCGGCGGTTTTTTCCGCGTCGCCGAGGTCCTTGCGGTGGAGGATTTCCGTCGCGCCCTTGGCCCCCATCACCGCGATTTGGGCGGTGGGCCATGCATAATTAATATCCCCGCGCAAATGCTTGGAGGACATCACGCAATAGGCCCCGCCAAAGGCCTTGCGGGTAATGATCGTAACCTTTGGCACGGTGGCTTCGCCGTAAGCATAGAGGAGTTTCGCGCCGTGCTTAATCACGCCGCCAAATTCTTGGGAGGTTCCGGGCAAAAAGCCGGGCACATCGACAAGGGTAAGCAGCGGAATGGAAAAGGCATCGCAAAAGCGTACAAAACGGGCGGCCTTGCGCGAGGCATCACTATCCAGACAGCCCGCCAGTACCATAGGCTGATTGGCGACAACCCCGATGGTTTGACCTTCAAGGCGAATAAAACCGCAGAGAATGTTTTTGGCAAAATCGCGCTGTATCTCGAAAAAGTCGCCTTCATCGGCGAGCTTTTCAACCAGCTCATGCATGTCGTAAGGCAGGTTGGGATTATCCGGAACCAGACTATCAAGGCTTTTATCAACGCGGTCATGCTGATCAAAGAAAGGGCGGGACGGCGCGCCTTCGCGGTTATTGAGGGGTAGGAAATCAAACAGGCGTCTGATTTCGACCAAGGCCTCCATATCATTATCAAAGGCGCCGTCCGCGACAGAGGATTTGGTGGTATGGGTCTTCGCCCCGCCCAGTTCTTCGGCTGTGACAACTTCATTGGTCACCGTTTTGAGCACGTCCGGCCCTGTGAGGAACATATAGGAGCTATCGCGCACCATGAAGATAAAATCGGTCAGCGCAGGCGAGTAAACCGCCCCGCCCGCAGACGGCCCCATAATAACAGAGATTTGCGGCACGACGCCCGAGGCGAGAATATTGTTTTGGAAGACATCGGTATAACCTGCCAAAGCGGCTACGCCTTCTTGGATCCGCGCACCACCACTATCGTTAAGACCAATAAGAGGCGCACCCTGTTTGATAGCCATTTCCTGAACCTTGCAAATCTTGCGAGCATGGGTTTCAGAAAGCGAGCCACCAAATACGGTAAAGTCTTGGGCAAAGACAAAAGTTTTACGGCCATTAATTGTGCCCCAACCCGTGACAACGCCGTCGCCCGCGAAATGGGTCTTATCCATACCGAAATCGGTGGAGCGGTGGGTGACGAACATATCAAATTCTTCAAAAGACCCGGGATCCAGCAAAATTTCGAGCCGCTCGCGTGCGGTAAGCTTGCCTTTGGCATGCTGTTTATCTATGCGGGCCTGACCTCCGCCTTGGCGGGCCTCTAGCCTACGGGTCTTAAGCTGGTTAAGAATATCATGCATATTAAGTCACTTCCCAAATACCTGTCACGCTTCCAATAACACAAATAAACATAATAGCGCTAAAAAGCCTAGCCTATAGTCGGTCTTAGCCGTGGAATTAAACCTGATAAAGATGTTAGCCCTAAATGATAATTAACCCCGCCATGCAATTATGTAGCAGGCTTTTGCAAAATTGTAAGTTGCGCGGAAAGTCGCACGCCCTATTTATAGGAAAGAGACTGTTTGCATTTATAGGATGATATTTCCATTTTTATCATCCTTTTGCGATATAAAGACAAAATATGAAGATCAATAAGTCATATCTTTTTGCCGGCTTTGCCATTGTGGCCATTTTTGTCTGGTTTTGGGTCAATTCAGCCTCGAATGACAGCACAGAATTGACACCCAGCCTCGCCGAACGCAATGCTGAACCTGTCATACCGACAGTGGTTGTAGAATGGCGCGAAGCCAGCCTTCATCAAAATCGGCTTAAAGTCTTCGGACGCACTGAGTCTAATCGACAGGTTGATGTCAAAGCCAAAACAGCTGGTGTTGTAAACTTAACGCCGACCCAAGAAGGCCGGCGCGTCGCCAAAGGTACAATTTTGTGCCAACAGAATGTGGATGCCCGTCAGGCCCTGCTTGATCAGGCCATTGCCAATATGAAGAGTGTGGAATTTGATAAGCGCTCGACAAAAATTCTGGTGGATAAGGGCTATCGCTCCGCCATCCAGCTGACAAATATTGAGGCCCGCCTTGATGCGGCACGCGCGCAAATCAAACAGGCCGAGATTGAACTCAGTAATGTCAAAATGTTTGCTCCTTTTGCCGGGGTTTTCGACCAGCAAATCGCGCAAGTTGGAGATTTTTTAGCACCGGGTCAAAGCTGCGGGTCTGTCGTGGAACTTGATCCTTTAATCATCTCTGTCGAACTGACTGAAAAACAAGTCGGCAAGGTTAAACCGGGGCAACAGGCCGATATCGATCTTATCACGGGCGAAAAGGTAAAGGGGAAGATCACGTTTATTGAGGCTAATGCCGATGTCACAACACGGACGTTTGAAGCAAAAATCGCCGTTCCTAATCCCGATTACAGCTTAAAAGGCGGAGTGACCGCTAATATCGAAATCCCGACAGGACGTATCAAAGCGCAAAACATTCCAGCCAAAATTATGACATTGAATACTTCGGGCAATGTCGGAGTGCGCTATGTCGACGAAGATAACATTGTGCGTTTTGCGGAAACCCAGACGATTGACGAGGAACCTACGGGCGTTTGGGTGCTAGGCCTGCCCGATAAAACCCGTATCATAGTTGAAGGCCAAGACTATGTTGCCGCTGGCACCAAAGTCGACCCTCAATCCGCAAATTACAATATTGGCGAACCCTAAATGGGCGGCATTGTTGGCATAGTCGGCTTTTCAATCCGTAATTGGCGGATGACGCTCAGCATTATGCTCTTCGCCGTAATCGGCGGCTTTCTTGCACTTTCCCGCCTGTCTTTGGATGCCGAACCCGACATTCCCGTCCCCTTCATAAATGTGAGTGTAGTCTTACCCGGCATATCTCCGGAAGATGCCACACGACTTCTTGTACGCCCACTGGAAACCGAGCTGAAATCCGTAGACGGTATTAAGCAAATGGATGCGATAGCAACAACGAATGTCGCATTTGTCGTTCTCGAATTTGAAGCTTCGGTCGATCTGGATCAAGCCATAGCGGATGTGCTTGAAAAAGTTGACCGGGCCAGAGCCGAATTTCCCCAGGAAGCACAAGAACCCGTCGTCGAAGAAATAACGATTTCATCAGTGCCTATCTTAACGGTCAATCTCTGGGGAGATGCACCGGAAAGGGAATTACAAAACCGCGCCAAGGATTTGCAACAACGCCTCGAATCCCTCCCCCAAATATTAGAAGCCAATATATCCGGTGAGAGGGTCGACGTTCTCGAGGCGATAATTGATCCCTCCAAAGTCGATAGTCTGGGTATCACATTTGACGAAATTTCAGGGGCTATATCTCGTAATAACGCCCTAATCGCAGCCGGCGTTGTCGAAACGAGTAGTGGTAAATTCAATGTCAAAGTCCCCGGACTAATCGATGACCCTGAAGATTTGGCCAACCTGGCTGTCAGACGAGGAGCAAACGACTCTATTGTTCTGATGTCGGACATTGCCAATGTAAGGCGCGGCTATACGGACGTCGAAAACATCGCCCGTTTCAACGCACGGCACTCCGTCTCTCTGGAAGTTTCAAAACGCCAAAACGAAAATATTCTTGAAACGATTGAGCTTATAAGAAACACTGTTGACGCCGTCGCAGAGCGTGAGGATTGGCCAGCCACAATAAATGTCACCTATAGTCAATCGCGCGCGAAATTTATCATTGATATGGTCCGCGAATTATCAGCCTCTATCGTCAATGCCGTCATTTTAGTCTTTATTGTCTGCATAGCCGCACTTGGCTGGCGGTCCGCCCTTTTTGTGGGTTGGGCTATCCCTTCCAGTTTCCTTATCGCCTTTTTTCTATTCTTTATCCAAGATGAAACGATCAATATGATGATATTGTTTGGCCTCATCCTGTCCGTTGGGGTTCTTGTCGATAGTGCTATTGTCATCGTGGAATATGCGGACAGAAAGATGGATGAAGGCTTACCTAGGGCGGAAGCCTTTCAAATGGCCGGAGAGCGCATGTTCTGGCCAATTGTATCTTCGACCATAACCACGCTGGCCGCTTTTTTACCCCTTTTATTCTGGGAAACTATAACGGGTAAATTCATGGCCTACTTCCCGCGCACCATGATTTATGTGCTCTCGGCCTCCATGTTAATGGCCTTGATATTTCTTCCGACACTCGGGGCCAAAATCGGCTTTAAACCGAAACGTAATGTCAATTCGAATGCGGCGCTCTTATCCGCTGCAAACGGTGACCCCTCTAAAGTAAAAGGATTTACCGGCTATTATGTGCGGTTCATCCGTCTGCTTATAAAATTCCCGATAATTGTACTGGTGGCCCTCGGCTTAACCGGATTATTGATAGCTGGCGCCCTAAAGGCTAGTATTGACGGTCCGCCGCCAAAACCTGTTGAATTTTTCACGCAAACACCCGGCGATGAGATGTATGTCTATGCGCGCACACGCGGCAATGCCACCGCCCAGCAAAGCTTGGATATTGCAAAAGATCTCGAACAACGCCTATTGAAAATAGAGGGCATTGCCTCAATCTATACGCTCGCAGGACCGGGGGCTGCCGGTGGAGGCGGAGGCAGCTTTAACGGCCCGACCAATGTTCCAAATGATACGACTGTTCGTATTTTCATAGAATTAGAGCCCTTTGCCGAACGCCGCCATGTTAACGAAATTCTTGAAGAGATTAACAATAATGTAAGCGGAATTCCGGGGGTTATAACTGAGGTTGAAGCCTTAGATCAGGGGCCACCCATTGATAAGGATATTGGCATTCAAATTTCCTCAGAGGACCAAGACATAATCAAGGAACTGACCACAAAAGTTTCAAACAAATTAGCCACGATTGAGGGCGTCATTGATATTGAAAACTCCTTACCATTGCCCGGCATTGATTGGGAAATCGAGGTCGACCGCGCGGAAGCTGGTCGCTTAGGCCTAGACGTGTCGCGTATAGGGGCCGCCATTCAATTTATCACTGAAGGCGCGCTTGTTGGCCAAGTGCGTCCATTGGACGTTGAAGACGAAATTGATATACGCATTCGATATCCCGAAAGCGCCCGAGACCTAAACCAGCTCGACACATTACGCATTCAAACGCCCGAAGGGGCTGTTCCTTTATCCAGTGTCGTAAAACGCGTCCCGCGCAACCGACAGGATAAAATCGAACGACGGGACTTACTGCCGTTCTATCTTATTCAAGGCAATACCAAAAAGGGATATGCAACAAATGTTCAGGTCAGGGAAATGCAGAAATGGATTGAAGAAGAGGCCAATTTTCCAGCGTCAGTCAACGTAAAGTTTTTAGGACAAGCCGAAGAAAACGCGGAAGCGACTAAATTTGGTATTAATGCGGCAATAGCCATTTTATTCATGATGGGCGTTGTTTTGCTTTTGCAATTCAACAGCTTTTATCATGTATTTTTAACGCTCTCCTCGGTTATCCTATCTGTTTTCGGCGTTATGCTAGGGCTGGTTTTCTATCCCTATATAAGCTTCATATTGGTCTTGACGGGCTTGATAGCTCTTGCGGGTATTGTCGTGAACAATAATATCGTTCTAATCGACACCTATCAGCGCTTAAAAGCCTTAGGGTTTTCCAGCGAGGAGTCCGCTTTGCGCACCGCCGCTCAGAGACTGCGCCCCGTCATTTTGACAACACTCACAACCGTTGTTGGATTAATGCCGCTTGTTCTGGGCTGGCAGGCAAATATTTTCACCGGTAAATTCTCAACAACGGGGTCGAGCACCTCTGATATCTGGGCGCCCGTCTCCTATGTTTTATGTTGCGGGCTTGGTTTTGCGACAGTTCTAACCTTGATTGTGACACCTGTGCTGCTTGCTATGCCGTCCGTATTAGGTAAGCGTTTTGGCAAATTCGGTAGACAGATAACCCCAAATGAAGCTGAGGCAAAATCTGAGGGGCTCACAGCAGAATAGAGCTGAGTCCGTTTAAGGTTTACCAGATTGCACAATATCTTTAGGCGCAAATATTGTCGTATATTGCGCACCACCACCCTTGAGTTGACGCCTTATCTGCCAACGATCCGCGTCTTGTTTAACAAATATCGGACCCGTCTCAGAATCTGGTGACATGCGTTCAAAATCCTGTTGGAGTTCAACACTTTCCCCATTTGGCGGGGTCAGCTCGACAACCAATTCGTAATCACCCACTGCAAGCGTATCCGCGCGAATATAAAACCACCGACCATCAGGCGCGACACGCGTATCACCAATCACGTTTCCGTCGATGTAAATGCGTACCCGCCCTTGTCTTTCGGCCAGACCCGAAAATATAACTGCCCCCAGATCATCATACTCAATAGGCCCGAGACTTAATATATCTTCTGCGCCGCGCCCGCCAAAGGGAGATTGCAATATACGGGAGGCACCGCCAGGCGACGTCAACAAGACCAGTGCCGGACCTGAAGCCGAAACTCCATCCTCGGCAAACAAATCTTCCGCCTGCGCCGCTTGATAAGGTATGCGCAGTAAAGTTTCATCAGATTGCAGTAATTGACCATTCGTAAGTGCTATATTTATAGAAACTTCCATGATTTCATCCGGGATGATTTGGATGTTTGCCGCCCAGTCGCCCTCTTTCGTCACGCGAATTTGACGGATAGACCTTTCTTTATTCATCAAGACAATAGTAGCCTCAGGTTCAGCATTTCCCGACAATCTTATCTCATTGCCAATTTGCGAAATCGACTGAAACCTTGCCGGTGTAATCGTCCGGTTTAAATCCCCCACCGCTATTTCACTCGGGGTCGTTTTACTATCCTCAGTCTGGCGAATGGAGAACCAGCCTTGTATAACCGCGGTTAGCACAGTCGCCGTGAAAAATCCGATCGCCAATAGCCAGATTAAACGCCTACGCATACCCGTTCACCCTCCCCTACGTTCCGCTTAGTAAGGTTTGACAAATATTTTCCAGACCAACTTTATCTCGAGCATCAAAACTGCCCTTTGAGAGTGAGTCGACATCCAGCACAGCGGCCAGGGTGCCATTATCATCAAAAACGGGCACAACAATTTCCGAATTTGACCGAACATCGCAAGCAATATGACCCGGAAATTCATGCACATCTTCCACGATAATGGTTTTACGCTCACGGGCAGCGGTTCCGCATACGCCGCGCCCGAATGCAATACGTAAACATCCTAAGGTACCCTGATAGGGCCCTATCACCAGCTCGTCTGATTTGTCTGGATCAACAATATAAAAGCCGGTCCAGAAATAATAATCGAAAGCTTGAGACAAAACACAAACAGCGGAAGCATAACGCGCTATCCGGTTTGGTTCACCATCAATAATGGCCGAAATCTGGGCGGCAACCTCTTTATATTTTGGCGTTTTAGACATGTTGATTTCCGTCATTGGCAAACTGATTGCTATGCGCTCCTCGCGCCTGTTTCAACCCCTAAGACCTAACGAAAGACAGAACCGACGCTAAACAATAATCTTGGCGAGACTTAAACCGCTTAGATAAGCCCCCTCAACACGCCCTCCAAGACACCAATCCCCACAAACACCTAAATTCAAGTCAGGGTCGTAAAAGCTGGATTCTTGCGGGCTATGAGATACTGATGCATAGAGCCAGCGATGCAAAACACGGTGACGCAATGTCGAAATATCCAAATCTAATATCTCAGAGACGATATTTTCTATCTTTATTTGCACCCAGTTCCGGTCCATATCCTTATTATGGTTGGACCATTTAGGCGCGGCATGAATAAGAAGTGTTGAAGGCGGGCTTTTACGTCCGGCCTTAGAATGATTTACAGCCATCCAGCTAACCGGCAGCCCGGTTAACCGTAAACTATCCCAGCCAAACTCCGGCAATACTTCATGCCCGACCATAAGCGCAAAACACGCATCCATCTTAGTTTTTGTAACGGCGTCGCGCGCCGAAAACTGTCTTGGCAAAAGGGGGAGCGCTTGATGTGAAGGTATTGCTAAAAGAATATGATCAAATCCGGATTGGGGTTTATGGCTTTCAAATTTAATCGTCCATCTCCCTGACTGCGCACGGGTGAGTTTTTCGGCACGGTGGCCTAACCGAACATCAAATGGCTGCGCCATTATTTTACAAAGGCTATTCATTCTCGGCGTCGCGACAAACCGTTTTGCGCCAGTATCAGGCTCTAGTCCCTTATCTGTGAGATACAAAGCTCGGGCGGACCAATCGGCTATATGGCCTTGTTTCATTGCCGTTTTTACAAACCGTTTAAAAACCGGGTCTTTAGCCGTAAAATATTGTGCTCCGTGGTCAAACTCGAAGTCGGCTGCATAACGCGTAGACATGCGCCCGCTTACCCCGCGCGACTTCTCAAATATTATGACTTCGACTGTATCTCCTGCCAATCGCCTAATCTCTCTTGCAGCCGTAAGACCCGCAATTCCTGCCCCTATTATTGCAATTTTCTGCACAGACCCGCTCCGTAAAATTTGGCGATGCGTGCACGGTAACATCGTTCCGGTATATTGTCTTGGAATACCACATTATACGCGTCAAAAAGCCCTTAATCGAAAAGGCTGTTTCCCAATAGACATTTTAAGACTAAGATAAATTATGAGTGAAAAAATTAAATTTAATAAAATCAACATGGTCATTGGCGAGCTGGTGATCAATAATCCGAAAAAGCGTAATGCTCTTGACGCCCAAATGTGGGCAGACCTTCCCGAAATTCTTAACAAGGCGCAAGACGATAAAAATTTGAAAGTTCTTATTGTTCGGGGCCAAGGCGATCATTTTGCGGCTGGTGCGGATATATCGGAATTTGGCTCTCTTTACGCCACGCCGGATAGCTCCAGAAAAATCTCAACCCATATCGAAAACGCCATGGACGCGCTGGCGAACTTTCCCCTACCGACCTTGGCAATGATACGCGGGGCCTGTGTAGGCGGGGGCTGCGCGCTCGCCTTATGTTGTGATATCCGATTTGGAGATGATAGTGCAAAATTCGCCATAACACCCGCCAAACTCGGTCTTGTATATCCTTACGAAGATGTTCAGCGCCTAATAGAAACGGTCGGCATGGCCAATGCCAAAGACATGCTGTTTTCCGCCCGTATATTGAACGCCAAGGCCGCTAAGAAAATGGGATTGATCAATTTCCGTGCTAAACCAGAAACATTAGAAAGCCGCATTATAGATTATGCCCAGCAGATCAGCCAACTCTCAACAGGGTCAAATAAGGTTAGCAAGCAAATGTGTGCGCGCTATCAAAAAGGGCAATTTGGTAATTCGGAAGAAACAATAAATTTATTTCTCAGTCGCTTTGCCAGTGAGGACTTCACCAAGGGCTACACGGCTTTTCTTGAGAAACGCAAACCAGACTTTAGCTAATTCGCCGCTCACGGCTCAAAGTTAACGAAACGCTAACGCTTGCGTCCCAAATTAAACGCAGACGAATCGTTTCAGCCTTTGAGAGGGTATATGCACCGTTTTTCACTGCTTTGTTTAACAAGTGCCAGTCTTTTACTGTCATTTCCCGCCTTTTCTGCCGAGCCAGGCACATACCGCCCCGGTAAGGTCTATTCCAGCGTACCAGCCAGCCATGCCCAACTTTGCGAAAGCCAATGTCAGGGCGATGCCCAATGCCGGACATGGAACTTTGTAAAGGTCAATGACCGTCAAGCCAGCGGGGTGTGTGAATTAAACTTGAATGCCCCCAACCCTATTTCCAGCCCTGTCAGCATAAGTGGACTAAATCAATCCGGTCCCGTTCTTTCCAGCTCGAAAATTATTTCCGGTGGCACAAATACTATTCGTATCGGCCAAGGCAGCGCTCTCCAAAGCCCCCCGAGAGTCACAGCTGCTACAAATCAGCAGGTCCGCCCAAAGGTACAACAACCCCAACGCAGAATCGTCAGAGAACCCATTCCGCAGCGCATTAATGCACGCCAAAGTGCCTACCGGCCTCATCCCCAAAGTTTAACCCAACAGCAAAATATTCAGCGTCAAAGCAGACCGAACCCCTTGCAAACGCGTCCACAATTTTCGGCACCACCCCCTCATAGACAAGCCCCACGTCAGGCCCCGCAACAAGCTCCGCAATTTAAACATAATCTGGACGTTAATCCGCAAAATCTGGCCCGAACCAATACAGCTCCGCGCCAAACCTCGCCTTTTGCTCGCCAGCCCCAAACCGGACCGCGTAGCTCAAACGCAAATCCCGAAAATCAGCCTTTAGCTAGGCAAAGTGTTGCCGCAGCAGATCCGAGATTATTAGAGCTCCAGAGACGACGTAATGCTCAAATTGCTAACGCACCCTCTCCAGCCAGAGCCCAGTCGCCCTTTGCAGCGCCAAACCAAGCCCAAAGACAGCAAGCCCCCATACAACAGGCCCAGCGCCAACCCGTCCAAAGACCGCAAGTCCGGCCTCAGGCCTTTCGTCCGCCACAACCGCAGCTTCCACAAGCTATGGTGAAGTTACCGGCCGAACGCGCGCAAGAAAGTCTTTTTGGCTCTTTATATGATGATGTAATCGTACCCGCGCCCATAAATCCCGAAACTTTTTCCAAGAATTCGGATGCGCCGCTTGCGACTGTAAAAGCTGTGCCGACAATTCCTGTAACAACTGAAAACCTCGAAGGCCTAGCTGGCCCTGTCCCTCGATAGCTGGTTCGGTTCGAGTTTAACCGAAAATTATTTGGTGACAGTCGTTCTTGCGCGCTTAAACAAGGCAATTGAGGCTAGTCCCACAAGACGAAACCAACCAAAGACGACAAAACAAACAAAAGCGGCTAAAACACCGACGATAATAGCCTGACTTACCCCCATATCGACAGGCACACGCAGTAACATTAATGTACTATTGCCCCCCGCGAGGCCCGCAATAAGGGCTAAGAACATCCAAAGTCCCCGCCAATAAAAATTAGCGATTTCATTAGATTGCTTATAGAGAGTCATGGGCAATAAGCACACTGTCGCAAATGCGATTGTAATCAAAAACATGATCGTGGCTGGTATTAAGCTGGTCATTCTCTCATCCCCGTGTAAAACGTCCGCTACACAGAGCAATCTTCGCGCCAGAGCGGCGCCGAATCAATTAAAAAAATGTTAACGTCGCTCTTTTACACGTAAAAAGCGTAATTTCGGGTTCTTTTCCTCGGCATAACCCACATCCCAAGCTGATTTGGCCAAAAATACGGGCGCACCGTCTATATCTTCACCGCTAGTGGACATATTCTTATCCAGAAAGGCTTTCACATCATTTGGATCGTCTGCGTCAATCCATCGTGCCGTTTGATAAGGTGGCATTTCAAATGTCACCTCCAGACCATATTCCGTTTTGATACGCTCCGCCATGACTTCAATTTGCAGGGCTCCGACCGCGCCGACAATCATATCTGCGCCCATATTGGGTTTAAAGAGCTGTGTGACCCCTTCTTCTGCAAGGCTTTCCAAGGCTTTTCGCAAATGTTTAGCCTTAAGCGGGTCTTTTAAACGGGCACGACGCAAAATTTCGGGGGCAAAATTAGGAATGCCTGCAAACCGAATCTTACCGGTTTCAGAGAGACTATCCCCCACGCGTAAAACCCCGTGATTAGGAATACCGATAACATCCCCCGCATAGGCATTATCAGCGAGTTCCCGGTCCTGAGCAAAAAACAAAATGGGATTATGGACAGAAATGGTTTTATTTTCTGTGGTCTTTAGCTTCATCCCCCGCTTAAATTTTCCCGAAGAGAGCCGCAAAAAGGCCACGCGGTCACGGTGATTTAAGTCCATATTCGCCTGAACCTTAAAGACAAAACCCGCAACCTCTTTATCTGTCGGCGCTATCGTGACCTCCGATCCGTTTTTCTCGGCTATTTCATTTTGCGGACCGGGGGCAAACTCGGCCAAAGCGTCGATAAGTTCGCGTACGCCAAACCGCCGTAAAGCCGAACCAAAATAAACGGGCGTCATATGCCCTTCCAGAAAAGAGGTGACGTTAAACTCCCCATATTCTGTCGCGAGCAAGGCTTCTTCTTGAAAGCTCTCCAACAAATCCGCTTCATCAAACATGGTATTGAGCGCATCGTCATCAATATTAAATCGCTGCGCGCCCCTCGCACTATCACCCTCTTCCTCAGGCTTTACAAATTTTAAAAACTCTTGCGTACGCAGGTCTGCAACACCCTTAAAACGCCGCCCCGAAGCGGCGGGCCATTGCATCGGTACAACGTCCAATGCCAACTTGTCCTCTATCTCGCTTAAAATCTCGAATGTATCACGCGCTTCCCGGTCAAGCTTATTGACAAATGTAATAATAGGAATATCGCGCAAACGACAAACTTCGAATAATTTTAAAGTCTGTGGCTCTATACCCTTGGCCGCATCAAGAACCATCACAGCACAGTCCGCTGCGGTTAGCGTGCGGTATGTATCTTCACTGAAATCTTCGTGGCCCGGCGTATCAAGCAGGTTAAACACAAGGTCTTTATGCTCGAATGTCATCACAGATGAGGACACTGAAATACCGCGTTCCTGTTCTATTTTCATCCAGTCCGATTGCGTACGTCGTGCCTCCCCGCGCGCGGCCACACGTCCGGCTTGATGAATAGCCCCGGCCGAGAATAACATATTTTCCGTCAGAGTTGTTTTACCCGCATCCGGATGGGAAATAATCGCAAAAACGCGCCGTTTTGTAGCCTCTGGAATTGACATATAGGCGCTATAAGGGGCAGCGCGTCCACGGGCAAGACGCTATTTCGTTTTGGACAGTTATTTTAAGCCAGCGGCGCGGCTCGCTTGCATCTGCGCCAGCATTTCACCCATTTTCATATGGACAATATTGATAGCCTTTAGGGGCCGGATCATGACTTTAAAATCGATAATTTTGCCCTCGTTATCCCATTCTATGAGATCAACGCCGTTGATTTCGACCCCGTCAATCTCACACGTAAATTCGAGCACTGCGCGCGAACCGCAATCAAATTCACGGATATAGGAAAACTTATTTGAGCCCAATACATCGGTCGCAGCCGCAAGATAGGCATGGGTAAGGCGCTTGCCCTTTTGCGGTGTGTGGACAACCGGCGATGTAAAGACCACATCCTCATGCAATAGTGGACCAAGAAGATCAGTATCGCCACTTTTAAAATAGGTATACCATTTTTCCAGATGAGGACTGGCCATTATGACTTTTTGAGTTTCTTTATTTGTCCCTCAAGCGATTTGACCTTCTTCGTCAGTGCCTCTATTTCACGGTGTGAACTATTCAGGCGCTCCTTAAGGACTTCAAATTCATCACGCCCCACAAGGTCCATATCAGCAATAAGACGTTCAGCCTGAGATCGCCCCACAGCCTTGACCTCATCTCCAACGCCCTTTACGGCCCCCAAAGCATTGGTCAAAAGGTTGGAAACGTCATCAAAAGGGCGGCTTTTAGAGCTCATAGCGGGGTCCAATCAAAATTTATACTTTCCATAGATATAGGCGCGGTATAACACAATGCAAAATCAAATTTTCCTAACAGGCATAATCAGGCGATGATTGATATTATTTTGAGTAAGGTTTTTATAGCAGGGTTTTTGGCTCAGGCCATACCGTTTCCGGACTGGATTAGTCCGGACATTATCAGCTTTGGAAATTTTAGTATAAAATGGTACGGGCTCTCCTATGTCGTCGGGGTTATGGGTGCTTATGCTTGGGCCTTGCACTTAACAAAACAGACCGAAATCTGGAAACCGGTGGGCGTGAACCGCGGTAATGACCCAGTCCCGACAAAGCGCATGTTAGAAGATTTGGTCTATTTTTGCCTATTGGGTATCATTATAGGCGGGCGGCTTGGTTCTGTTCTACTGTATGACACAGCCCAATATATTGAAAATCCGATACGTATTTTGCAAATTTGGAAAGGCGGCATGTCCTTTCACGGCGGGTTCCTTGGGGTTTGCGTTGCCCTACTTTACATGGCGAAAAGCCGGAAAATTTCGCTCTGGCGTGTCTCGGATGTCGTAGCCTGCGGCGCGCCAATTGGTATTGGCATGGTGCGCATATTCGGTAATTTCTTCAATCAGGAACTCTATGGCCGTGTGACAGATGTGCCGTGGGCGATGATATTTAGAACCGACCCGGGTTCTTATCCGCGTCACCCCAGCCAGCTTTACGAAGCCGGTCTGGAAGGGGTTGCTATATTTGTGATCTTGTTAATAGCCGCTAAAAAGTTCAAAGCCTTAACCAAGCCGGGCATTTGTGCGGGTGGATTTATCCTGCTCTATGGATTGTTTCGTATCTTTGTCGAGCTTTTCAGAGAACCGGATGCGGCATTATTTGGACCGTTCACGCGCGGCATGACTTATTCCCTGCCCATGGTCATCATTGGCGGAGCTATCGTGTTATGGGCTTTAAAACGCGCTCCCGTCGCGCCTAAATATCTCACGGCTGATGCGGATAAGCCCGTAGCAAAAGAAAAAGCCTAAACGGGAATGTACCCCCGGATCGTTTATGGCGCTTAAAGACAGATTAAAAAAACGTCTCAAGGATATCGGGCCGATCAGCGTTGCGGAGTATATGACGCTCTGCCTCCTCGATCCCAAAGACGGATATTATCCTACGCGTGACCCGCTGGGTTCAGAGGGAGACTTCATAACCGCGCCTGAAATTTCGCAAATGTTTGGCGAAGTTTTAGGGCTTTGGTGTATTCAAAGCTGGAAAGATATGGGCGCGCCAGAGCGGCTCAACCTGATTGAACTTGGGCCGGGGCGCGGCATAATGATGAGCGACATATTGAGAACGGCGAGATTAGACCCGGCTTTCTTTAAATCCCTTTCTGTCACCTTAATCGAAGCCAGCGCAGCACTGGAAGCCGTGCAAGCCAAGACATTAGCAAATTGCAATGTGCCTGTAAGCTGGGTTGATAGCTTGCAATCTGCCCCGTCCGGGCCCTGCCTGATTATTGGCAATGAATTTCTGGACTGCCTGCCTATACGGCAATTTATTCAAAAAGACCGGTTTGCCGGTGCGCAAGGCTGGCAGGAGCGCATGGTGATGCTCAATGATAACGACCAGCTAAGTTTTGGTATGGCTCCAAATCCGATTTCCAAAGCCGATCAAAACCTCTTACCGACAGCTCATAGCGAAGCGAAAACGGATGACCTCCTAGAAGTCTCTCCCGCGGCAGCTCAAATAATTGATCTCCTAAAAA
This sequence comes from uncultured Caulobacterales bacterium, assembly GCA_964534845.1. GTDB lineage: Bacteria > Pseudomonadota > Alphaproteobacteria > Caulobacterales > Maricaulaceae > CALCKU01. Next base: position 10,119 of record CAZHPV010000015.1, on the reverse strand, counting down.
TTAGGTTTAAGGCAGCTCCCGGGCGGGCGTTATTCATTGATTACGGTCCCGAAACCACCGAATTTGGCGATAGCCTGCAGGCCATAAAACGCCATGAAAAGGTGGGGGTTTTCTCGAACCCCGGAAACACAGACCTCACCGCAAGGGTCGACTTTCAGGCCTTAGCGGAAATGGCGGCTGCCATTGAGTTAAAGGCGCTACACCCTGTCACGCAACGGGCTTTTTTATCAAAGCTCGGCATAGAAATGCGGGCCGTGACCTTAACCCGCGCCCAACCCGACTCCAAACCTAAAATCATACGCCAGCTCCACCGCCTTATGGATGATAAGGAGATGGGTACGCTTTTTAAAACGATATGTTTTGGCTCGGATGAATTGCAATCAAGCCTAGGCTTTTAGGCTTTAACCTAAGAGCCTATAGAGACGATAGACAATATAGGTTAGAAAGCCTTATGGCCCAATTTAAAACGCATGATCTGTTATCCCAGCCCGGTGTGTCTCACGGGTTTTTTGGGCGACACGGCGGAGTATCTAAGGGTGCTTACGAGAGCTTGAATACGGGACGCGGCTCGGCTGACCTTGCCAAAAATGTGAACCAAAACAGACAGCGTGTCGCCAGTCATATGGGTTGCCGTGCGCAAAACCTGCTTAGTCTCTGGCAACATCACAGCACGGATGTTTTAATTGTTGAAACCTCTTTTGGCGATGATAGGCCAAAGGCAGACGGTCTTGTCACTCAAACACCCGGACTGGCGCTCTCCGCCTTGGCCGCAGATTGTGGCCCGGTTTTGTTTTATGATCCGCAAAGTCAGACAATTGGTGCTTGTCATGCGGGCTGGCGCGGGGCCTTGAACGGCATAACAGAAGCTACCATTAAAGCGATGACAACACTCGGTGCAAGACGCGAGACTATCAGAGCTGTGCTGGGTCCGTGCATTTCTCTTGCCTCTTATGAAGTCGGGTATGAATTCAAGGAAAATTTTATAAAGACCAATCCGGACTATGAGGTATTCTTCTCAATCCCTGACACCACACAAACGCCAAAAACAGACACCCTTCGGCGCCCCCATTTTGATCTCAAAGCCTTTATTCTCGCGCGTTTGGCAGAATCAGGCCTTGAGAAAATTGCAGCCCTGCCTGACTGCTGCTATGCACAGCCAGAGGCTTATTTTAGCTACCGATATAACACGCATCATAATTTAGGGGATTATGGACGCAATATTTCTGTCATAATGCTCACAGAGTGATTTACTTTCGAAGTATGCGTGATATGACCCACCAGAAATATTAAGACACAGGATGGCTGGGATATGAAATTACTTAGCGGCACTTCAAATGATAAATTGGCAAACAATATTGCCACTGTTTTAGACCTGCCTTTGACATCCATTGATATTGAGCGTTTTCGGGATCAAGAGATTTTCGTCAAGATCAATGAGAATGTCCGCGGAGAGGATATTTTCCTTATCCAGCCTACATCGGCACCGGCAAATGATCATCTTATGGAACTCCTGATCATCATTGATGCGCTCGTGCGAGCCTCGGCTAAACGTATTACCGCCGTTGTCCCTTATTTCGGTTATTCCAGACAAGACCGGAAAGTGGGGGGGCGAACGCCCATTACCGCCAAATTAGTGGCGAATTTGATTTCCAAAGCCGGAGCCGACCGTGTCTTGACCATTGATTTACATGCCGGACAAATACAGGGCTTTTTTGACATTCCAACCGATAATCTATTCGGCCAGCCTGTCTTCGTCTCGGATATAAAAGAGCGATTGTCAAAATCGGACCTCGATAATTTGATGTTTGTGTCGCCCGATACAGGCGGGGTCGTTCGGACACGCTCGCTTGCCAAACAATTTAACGCCGATATTGCTATTGTTGATAAACGCCGGCCTAAGGCTGGCGAGGCCGAGGTCATGAATATTATCGGCGACGTTGCGGGGCGTAATTGTATCTTACTGGACGATATCGTTGATTCCGGGGGAACATTGTGCAATGCGGCCAAAGCCCTAAAGGATAAAGGGGCTAATAAGGTATCAGCCTATATCACACATGGCGTGTTATCCGATCCTGCCGTGGAACGTATAACCAAATCGGAGCTAACCGAAGTTGTGATTACCGATACGATTTCACAACCCAAAAAAGTCAAAGACTGCAAGAAAATTCGTGAAGTCCCCGTTGCAACCCTGTTAGGGGAAGCTATTCGCAGAATTGCCAATGATGAAAGTGTTTCGAAGCTCTTTGGCTAGGCGCTAAAAACAGGCTTCGCCACATAGTTTGAATTTTTGAGTATGTTCAAAATATTGAGCGCATAGGACTTGCGTTTTTGAACGGATTTGCTTATAGACCGCCAGAATTAAAAAAGATTCCGTAATAGCCGTCCTTATACAACCCTGCATGAGAGGTTTGGACGGCTGAATTTTTGGAAATCTGACCTAAAGGACGAAAAAATGAGTGAGATTTGTCTAGACGTTGTTGTACGTGATCAAACAGGGACAGGAAGCGCCCGTGCTGCCCGACGCGACGGCATGGTGCCGGGTGTCCTTTATGGCGGAGACGAAAATTCTATTGCTATTGCCTTGAAGTTTAACGAGGTAATAAAGGCGATAAATTCAGGACAATTTCTGTCGAATATGATCGAACTGTCGCAAGACGGCAAAAAACAAAAAGCCATCACAAAAGATGTCCAGTTCCATCCCGTATCGGATATGCCGGTACATATCGACTTTTACCGTGTGACAGCGAAGTCTATCATTGAGGTTGAAGTTCCTGTGATCTTTAAAGGCGATGATACATCGCCCGGCATTAAGCGCGGCGGCATATTAAACGTTGTGCGTTATGCTATCGAAGTAAAATGTCCCGCGGGTGAAATCCCGGATAATATTACAGTTGATATCTCGGAAATGGATATTGGCGATAGCCTGCATATTTCAGAAGTGAGCCTGCCAGAAAACGTCACACCGACTATTGATGATCGGGATTTCACTATTGCTACAATCGTGAGCTCTCGTGCATCCAAAGAAGATGATGAAGCGGATGGCGAAGAAGGTGAGACTGATGAGGCTGCTGAAGGCCAAGAGCCTGCTGCAGACGCCGCCGGAGACGAATAATCCGTTCTCTGCTGGACTGGCTAAGAGGCCGAAAAGCGGAGCCGAATATGCAATTATGGGCAGGTCTTGGTAATCCCGGCGAAAAATATGCCGGGCATCGTCATAATATTGGATTTATGGCGATAGACTCTATTGCGCAGACCCATAATTTCCCCGCTTTCAAATCTCAATTTAGCGGCATGAGCACGCAAGGCACCCTCATGGTCGACGGTCGACCGCAAAAAGTCCTACTGCTAAAACCCATGACCTTTATGAACGAATCTGGACGGTCTGTGCAAAAGGCGGCCCAATTCTACAAAATAGCACTTGATAACATAGTGGTTTTTCACGACGAGCTTGATATAGCACCCGGCAAAATGCGTATGAAAACAGGTGGCGGCATTGCAGGCCATAATGGCCTAAGATCGATCAGACAACATATGGGCGACGCCTTTCACCGCGTACGTCTGGGCATTGGGCATCCGGGCCATAAGGACAAAGTCCACAGCTATGTCCTCTCCAATTTCGCCAAATCCGAACAGGTCTGGCTCGGCGATATGATGGCAGCATTGGCGGATGCTGCGGATTTACTCGCAAACGCGGCGCATGATAAATATCAAACAAAGGTCGATCTTCTTGCCCCGCCCCCAAATGCCAAGAAACACCGAAACAGCTAACGGAGCCAAAAATGGGATTTAAATGCGGAATTGTAGGCTTGCCTAATGTTGGCAAATCAACGCTTTTTAATGCCCTCACCCAGACGGCCAATGCGCAAGCGGCGAATTACCCTTTTTGTACAATTGAGCCAAATGTCGGGGATGTCGCCGTACCGGAAGTCCGTCTTGACACAATAGCCGATATAGGAAAAAGCGCCCAAAAAATACCGGCACGGATGAATTTTGTCGATATAGCAGGACTCGTCAAAGGGGCCTCTAAGGGTGAAGGCCTAGGCAATCAGTTTTTAGGAAATATTCGCGAAACCGATGCGGTGATCTATGTTCTGCGCTGTTTTGAAAATGAGGATATCACACATGTTGACGGGCGTATTGACCCGATGGCCGATTACGAAACGGTAGAAACCGAACTTATGCTCTCAGACCTTGAAAGTCTGGAAAAGCGCAAAGGTGGTCTTGAGAAGAAAATCAAGCAAAATGACAAAGACGCTATACAAACCCTTCGCCTTATTGAATTGGCTATAGAAGCCTTGGAAAGCGGCAAGCCTGCCCGCAGCGTCAGTATCGACGAGGAGGATATGAAAGCGTGGAGAATGCTCCAACTTTTAACAGCGAAACCCGTGCTATATGTGGCCAATGTCGATGAAGACAGCGCGGCAGAGGGTAATGCCTACTCAGCGAAAGTTGTTGAGCATGCAATGGCAGAAGGCGCGCAATCCGTCATCATTTCAGCCCAAATCGAATCCGAGATGGCGCTGCTAGACGGGGAAGAACAGGCCGAATATCTTGACGCTATCGGTCTGGGAGAACCCGGTCTTAACCGACTCATCAAAGCAGGCTATGCCTTATTGGGTTTGCGAACCTATTTCACCGTCGGCCCAAAAGAAGCCCGCGCCTGGACATTTCACGAGGGATGGACTGCGCCGAAATGCGCGGGTGTTATACACGGGGATTTCGAAAAAGGATTTATCCGGGCAGAAACGACCGCCTATGAGGACTATATCGCCTTTAACGGCGAGCAAGGCGCGAAAGAGGCTGGCAAAGTCCGCCAAGAAGGCAAAGACTATATCGTCAAAGACGGCGATATCATGCTGTTTAAATTTAACGTCTAGACGCGTACCTCGCGTTGGCAGAGCTAGGCCACCGTCTTCAAGCCTTATCGGACTGAAATTTTAATGGCCCAAATTTAGCGACGAGGACGCCGTCCGCCATTTTCACCACGTCTTCCCTCACGCCGCTGCCGACCCTCTTCGTTGCCGCCGCGCGATTGCTGCGGACCGCCCCGAAAGCTTCTAATCATTTCTGAGCGCTCCAATCGACCATCGCCGTTTTTATCCAATCGTAAAAACTCTGCCGTTAAGCGCGATGCAAATTCAGTCTCCGATATGACGCTATCAAAATTACTGTCAAAACTCAAAAATCTGGGCGAAATATCAGCAGACCCGAAAGTCTTTAAGCTCCAATCCATAAATTGCAGCGCTCTAGGCCGTACGCCGAAACTATCCCACTCGGTCTTTATTGCCTCATCGAGTTCCGTTTCTGTAACAATGGCATCCCCATCACTATCTATTGACGCAAAAAATAAACTGATAGGCTCGATAATAGCGCGTCCCCTTTCGCTGGGGCCACCCCTTTCCGTAGGAAGTTCGATCTGCTCGACTTGCCCAAATGCGTTGTAAGAAAGTCCCAGACACACGAGTGAAACTGCGAAAGATTTAGTGAGCATTTTAGCGGGAAATGTCATTGTGGGGTCCTTTTGAAATGGCTCTATAGAACCGCAGAATAGATAGCACGTTACAAAAAGGAAACTAAAGCCCGCAAGGCCTTATCGCAGCTCGGACCTTACCACGGGCCCTCTAAGCTTTATGAACAGGCCACGCGGTTTGTGTCTCTAAAACCTGCACATTATCCCCCATGTCTAGGCGACCTGTCCCCAGCGGAATGGCATTGGTTCCAAACAAAACCCCCTTTAGACGTTTATCTGCCGAGCGCCGTAAATGCGTTAGCGCACGCAATGACATATCGCCTTGGCTTTGCCCACTTAAAGGATCAAGTGTCGTCATAATGCAGCGTGTACAAGGTTTTACGCAGATAAATTCAACCTCGCCAATCTTTATGCGCTTCCAGCTATCTTCTTGCCACGGCGAAGCGCCCTCAATAACCAAATTTGGTCGAAACCGCGCCATCGGCAAGGCCTTTTCACCCTGTTTCACAACATATGCGTTTAGGGCCTCAAGAGAGGCTCGCGTAGCTATGAGAACAGGGTAGCCGTCGGCAAAACTGACATCAAAATCCCTCTGCAAATGCTCCGTTTTTTGCCGCGTGCGCTTCGTCCCGGATAGGCTCGCTAGCTTGAAATTTCCGCCCAGACGATCTGAGAGCCAGGCATTAACAGGGTCCTCGTACAGAGTAGCGATAAAGCTATCATGCCAGACTGAGACCCGCTCATTTACAGTGGACGATTTTAAATCCAGACAATAGTCAGACCCGTCCAATGAGAGATTGAGCTTTTGCCCATCAGGTATAGCTATCAGGCGGGCCAAATCGGGGTGCGTGCGCTGGGATATAAACCGGTTTACAGGCTCAGCACTTCCGGGATGCGGGGTTTCGACGACGACCCAAAATCTGTCATGGACTAACCCTACCGGTAAAATATCCGAATGGGTAAGCGATATAGGGCGACCCGATTTAACCGGATATATATAAAGGTCGGAGAGTTTCAAAAGCCGAACCTTAATGTCCGTCAAATGCCACAAGCGCCGTTACAGGGACCCCCATACCGGTAATGCGGGCTAAACCACCCAGATCAGGTAAATCAATCACAAAAGCAGCTCCGACAATATCGGCGCCCGCTTTACGCAAAAGATGAATGGCCGCCTCTGCCGTTCCGCCCGTCGCGATAAGATCGTCGACTAATAAGACTTTCTCTTGGCCCCGAATTGTATCGGCGTGAATCTCAATCGTATCTGTACCATATTCCAGCTCATAATCCTGCTCATAAGTCTTAAAGGGTAACTTACCCTTTTTACGGATAGGGACAAAACCAGCACCCATTGCATGCGCAATTGCGGCCCCGAAGATAAAGCCCCGCGCTTCAATCCCCGCGACATTATCTACGCCCTTATCTTTATAGGCCGCAGCAATCCTATCAACAGACTCAGCAAAAGCGGCACTGTTTGTCATCAAGGTCGTAATGTCCCGAAACATTATTCCCGGTTTGGGAAAATCAGGAATTGTACGAATGGTGTCTTTAAGGTTCATGTGCTCTTCCATCTAATGTGAGTTATTAAGCGTGATTATTGACGCAATCTGTTTCCGGCAAAATATGGGTTTCAACGAAAGCTTTTGCTTCCCAGTCCAGATAATCAGGATCGCTCATAAGTTCCGAAATATAAGTATCTGAACGGGCCGTCCGCGGTAAGTCATAGCTGGCAAATCGTGTCGCAGCCGGAGCGTAGAACGCATCGGCTATGGACCAATCTTCAAACAGGAAGGGCCCGTCATGGCGTGATAATAGATCATCCCATAAATTTACCATATCGGCAGCATCGTCCAAACAGGATTGCGGGACCGGATATGACGTCCTGCGGCGCAAATTCATTGGCGCTTCAGCCCGCAAGGCTTCAAACCCGCTATGCATCATATGCGTGACCTCCCGGGCGCGAGCGCGTTGTTTTGGGTCTTTAGGCCAAAGATTGGGCACGGCCTTGGCGCAAAACTCGGAAATTGCCAGACTATCGGGTAGGCGCTCTCCATTGACCTCCAGAACCGGTACTGTACCGGCATCACTCAAGGCCAATAGCTTGTCCTTAAAACCCGGTATATCGAGATCAATCATCTTGGTTTCAAAGGGTAATTCGGCCTTTCGCAAAACTAGCCACGGCCGGAGCGACCATGAGGAGTAGTTATAATTACCGATATAGAGTTTCAATGCAGGCATAACTTTATCATACAGAAGCCAGCTAAAAGGCCAAGGTGTGACAGACACTTTTCGGCTTTGTGAGCGATTGTGATTATCAAAATACGGCGTTTTATGCTACCCGTCCCTAACTAGGAGATAAATATGCGTAAACTTTTCCTTATCAGCGCAATGGCCATGCTTGCGTTTCCAACCACAACTTTTGCTCAAGTTATCATTCACGGCGACGGTGCCCCAAGACAATGCTATGTAAGCGTTAAACTTGGCGATCCGGGACGACCATCGACCATAAGAAGCTGTGTTGAGGCCTTAAAAACGCCCGGACTGAATAAGAAAAACCTTGCGGCTATGAATACAAATATTGGTATATTACACATGCGCGCGGGTAATCTTGATCAGGCAAAAGAATGGTATGATAATTCCCTCGAAATTGCCCCAAATATCGCCGAAACTTATGTCAATTATTCTGCGGCCCTCATACATTTAAACGACCCTCGAAAAGCAATTGAGATGGCGAGCAAAGCTTTGGAATTTGAAACAGATAAACGGCCCGAAGCTCTCTATAACCGAGCAATCGCCTATGACCGTATTGATGATTATAACCGAGCCTACCGCGATCTAAAACAGGCTTTAACGCTCAGACCTGAATGGCCCGCCGCTCTGAAAGCTATTGACAATTACATAGTGGCACCAAAACCAACGGGTTAGGCTCTCTACGCCTTCCTCAACACCCGCCCTGCAACAGCGTCGAGTTTCGCAAGCAGCTTCGGGTCACGGGCCTCCGGCGCGGTTATCAAGGCAACATCCAGATTTGTCTCTATTCCCAGCGGCGACGGCGTGCGTGTCGTCCCGGCCATGGCTTTGGCTAAAGCTTTAACAGTGCCAGAAGCCGTAGAAGCATTTTGCGTAAGAACTGCAATTACGGATGCGACATCTACGGAGCCGTGGCTTTCGTGCCAGCAATCATAATCTGTCACCATCGCCACAGTGGCATAAGGCAGCTCTGCCTCCCGTGCAAGTTTGGCCTCGGGCATATTTGTCATACCTATAACGTCACATCCCCATGCTCGGTACATGTGACTTTCGGCTTTGGTCGAAAATTGCGGCCCCTCCATGGCAAGATATGTTCCACCTATATGAACCTTTGCCCCAGCCGCTTTAGCCGCCTCTGCGGCCATTTCTGACAGGCGGGCGCAAATCGGGTCTGCGACGGAGACGTGAGCAACACACCCCTTGCCAAAAAAGCTCTTCTCGCGCTTAAATGTACGGTCAATAAATTGATCAACCATAACAAAGTCTCCTGGGGCATAAGCGTCTTGCAAGGATCCGACGGCAGAGAGGGATAATATATCCGTACACCCTGCCCGTTTCATAGCGTCAATATTGGCGCGGTAGTTCAGATCAGATGGGGATAAGGCATGTCCGCGACCATGGCGTGGTAGAAACCGCAATTTAACACCGCCAAGTTCTGCAAATAAAATCTCATCTGACGGCTTACCCCATGGCGTATCAATAGAAATCCATTCCGTCTTCTCCAGCCCGTCAATATTGTAAAGACCCGAGCCACCAATAATACCCAATACCCAATCAGAATTTGCCATAATGTTTCCAGCCCATATTTCCTTTAAAGGACATAAAGAAAAAGCCGCATCTTTGATAGATACGGCTTCTAAAATTTTTGTGAGTGAAAGCTAGTGCTTCACATTTCTCCATACGCGCTTATATGAGAACCACATAAGGACCGCAAAAATCAGCAGATAGATCATCGCCGCAAGACCAAGACTTTTGCGTTGCTCCATTTTTGGATCCGATGTCCAAGCCAAAAACTCAGTGACATCCTTAGCCATTTGCTCGACCGTCGCGGCGGGCGCAGGTATAGTGACAACATTACCGTGACCATCATCGCTTTCAATCGAGGCATATTCAACGAGGCCGTCTGATAGAGGCGGTGCCATCGCAATCGCCCCGCCTTCCATAACAGGGTTATAATGCTGTCCCGGCCCGAGTGTAAGGTCCGCTGGCGCGTCTTTACCGTAAGCGACCAAAAGATTATAGACATAATCAGCGCCGCCGCCTCTGGCTGCCACGATCAAAGACAAATCAGGCGGTAAGGCCCCGCTATTGCTGGCCCGCGCGGCGGCCTCATTTGGAAAGATTGGCGGGAATTTATCCGCCGGAATGCCCGGACGATCGATAACATCACCCGTATCCCCGTCTATATCGCTAATCGTCCAATCCGCTGCGAAAGCTTTGACATAAGGATTATCATTCGGGTTCTTATATTCAGGTTTATAATATGGCCCGTTCTTGTCACCCAAATGACGAAAGGCAAGATGATCTAATCCGTGACAGGCTGCACATACTTCGCGGTAAACCTGATAACCGCGCTGCACCGCGGTTCGATCAAACTGTCCGAAAGGCCCGTTAAAGTGCCA
>CAZHPV010000014.1:0-45596 GCA_964534845.1 uncultured Caulobacterales bacterium | reverse complement strand
CCATATAGCGCGCGCGAGGGGTGAGGCTTTCTTTGGGTTGGATATCCAAGCTCTGCGTACTCATCATCGGGCGGGCACCGGGGCGTAGTAAAGCCCCCGTTTCAAGCGCCCGTATTTCGGCTTGTTGCATCTCTCCGATATCTCGCCCCGATAATATGACGAAAATCAGGATTAAGATTACCAGTATGGGGTAGACGTTAAACAGTGTTGCGCCCAGCAAAGTGCCAAACGGATTTTCAATATTTTGCGCGATCAATAATCCGGTAATGAAGGCCCCCCATGCGTTGAACGGAATTAAAATACAGGACGGTGCCGAGCCGCTATCGGTAATAAAGGCGAGTTTCTCGCGCGGTATTTTCAATCTATCAAAGAGGGGGCGGTAGAGTGTGCCTACGGTTAAAATCGAGATATTGCTCTCGATAAACAGAATAAAACCGGTAAGGAGTGCCAAGAGTTCCAGCTTGCGTCTTTGCATCCGGCTTGGTGGGCTCGCTTGTGTTTTTCCTGTCTTGTTCTGCAAGACCTTTAGTAAGTGATCGACAAATCCCTGGACACCGCCAGAGCGTTGGATAAGTGCGATGAGTGCCCCGACAATGAGTGTGAAAATTATTATACGTGTATTACCAGCGTCGCTAAAGACATTCACAAATGCATTCAGCGTCTCAAATGAGCCCATCAGGGGATTGCCGCTCGCCAAAATGACATAGCCTATCCACAAACCGACAAATAGTGCGAGAAAGACCTGACGCGTGATGAGCGCCAAAGCAATAGCGATAAGGGGGGGGAGTAGGGAAAAGACCCCCAGACTTATGTCCGCACTCATAAAGCTAGGGTGTGGTCGCAGCCGTAAAGCCGAGTTTGTCCCATTCGAAACTATTGGGGTTTATCTGGCTAAGCTCTCCGATAGTGAGGGGATCAGCCGGGTTAAAGGAGATATCCAGCGTCCCGCCATTCTCTAAAAATTTACCCGCCGCTTTTGCCGCCTGAGAGATCATCTCTCCTTGGTCCTGCGTTTTCGCGCCTAGGCCTAATAATAACAAACCGGCTTTGGCTTGGGCACGCAGTAGCTTTTCCGATGTGCCTTGCTGTTGGGCGACTAACTTAAATGCACGGTCAACAAGTGAGAGGTCCTCAAGCGAAAATTCAACCGAATGTACTTCAAGGTCTGAGAATGCGTCCGGGTTATTTTGTAGATAGTCGCCCCCCTCATTTATAGTCTTAAGGTTTTCAGTCACTTTTTTAAGATTACCGATTTTTATATCGCGCGATAATCGAAACCCGTCTTTGAGTTCAAAGAGACCCTGATCCAAAGCCGTATCTTGCGTTTTGTTTAAGCGGGTATTTTTGCGACCCTGAAAAACGAGTTTGTCATATCCCATTTCATCCAGATACTCTTCTAAACGTATAATTTCGGGATTTTGCGACCCCTCGCGGATTTCCAATGTTGCCGGCTCCATAACCTGTTTAATAATTACGGTATCCCCTTCCGTGCGTGATAGGCCTTGCCCGCCGGGGGCGTTGAATACCACAGTATCAAAATTAACGTTAAAATCGTTAAATTCGATTGTTGTAAAAGTCTCTTTGTAAAAATCCACCGCGTTTAACAACATTTGCGTCGTATCATTTCGTCCACGTGTCACGCTCTTAGCAAGACCTGCATTAAGCATGGCCCGTGTGGCTTCCATATCAATGCCTGTGGCCGAAGCCCCAGCGAGGCTTACATTAAAATCTGGGGGTATTTGTGACCTTGACATCCGGGAGTCATCGGTAACTTTGGCTGCGATATCTTTAATCAAAAAGACAGCTTTTTGCGTGTCTTTATCTTCACCCATTCCCACAGAACCAGCCTTCAAATTAACCTCGGGTGTGACGAGGTTTATATTTTCAAGATAAAGCGCCCCGAAACGGTGGTTTAAATCACTTGACTTGACGATGGTATCAACCTGTGAGGTATCGGTGATGATTTTACTGATATTTGATGTGACGGTTGGGTTGGGGCGGCTTAAATCTATGCGCTCAATTGTGCCGTATTCGGTATCGGAATTTTTTAGTTTAATGCCCTTTGCGCTCAGCCGGTCAAAACTTGCTATGTCTTCCTTCATATGGACGCCGTTAAGCTGTAAGGTTTCAATAGTGAGATCACCATCATCGGTCTCGCTGCTCACATCCGTGAAAATATAATTACCATTATCCCCCTTTTTCGACGCCCATTTTACCGTCTCAGACGCTGAGGCGAGCCCAATCGCGGCCAAGGCTCTTTCAGCTTCAGAATTTTCGGTTTTGCGTGGCTCGACCTTTAAGAGCTGTTCAATCTGGTTGCCAGCGTCGGATTTTAGGCGCAATGGCTCAAATTGGGTTAAAGTTTTTTCAGTAATAGTCTTGTCCTTGGGCTTACAAGCGCTCATCGTAAGGCCGACTGAGAGAATCACTGCGGATGTAAGGATGTGAGATTTGGACATGGCGAGTTTCCTTCAAAAATTTAGGACGTCTAACAGCTCTAACATAAAGCGCGCTCAACCCAAAGCGAAACACCAGTTTCGTGACAGTGACGATCCGCGCATACTCTATAAGCTTTCAGATCGTGCGCGTCGTATTTCTCTGCGTGTGAATATTTCCGACCGGGAAATCCTTGTGACAGTTCCGGGCGAGGGATCTATAGCAAAGGCTAAACGCTTTGTGGCCAAACAGGCTGATTGGATAGAGGTTCAACTTGAAAGCCTGCCGCCGCCTCAACCCTTTATCCCCGGCAGCCATGTCCTTATGCGCGGCGAGCTCTACCAGCTCGTCAAACCCGAAGGTCGCGGGCGCCCCAAAGTCAATCACGAAAACCGCGTCTTGAATATTCCCTCACCGGATTTGGAAAGTTTTTCGGGCCGCGTAAGACGTTTCATGATACGCGAGGCTCGGGAAGAGCTCGAAGCGGCCTCCCATCATTATGCCGATATAGTGGGCAAGCGCGTGGGTAAGGTGTCCATACGGGATACCAGCTCGCGCTGGGGCTCTTGTATAACCCGCAAAGGAGAGGGTCATATTTCCTATTCTTGGCGATTGATTTGCGCGCCGGAATTTGTATTGGAATATGTCGCGGCACATGAATGTGCGCACCTTGTCCATGCCGATCATTCGCAAAATTTCTGGGATTTATGCGCAGATATTTATCCTGAAATGAAAAAGGCTAAGGCATGGCTGCGCAAAAACGGGCCTTTATTGCATGCCGTAGGGGCCGAGTTTTAAGGCAAGGCCGCCTCAACCGTTTTTAGGAGTTTATCAAGTTTTTTGCGCGGGGCTTTCGCTACGGGTTTGCGCGATATCGGCAGGGGCACAAAATCGGTGCCTTGTAGGGCCGTACTCATAACGTCCTTGAAAATTTGTGCAGGTATCTGGCCGCCCGTTACCTCTTTCATCGGCGTAAAGTCATCATTGCCGACCCAGACGCTTGTGACGAGATCAGGTACGTAGCCTACAAACCATGCATCCCGAAAATCATTTGTCGTGCCGGTTTTCCCCCCGACCTCGCGACCTTTTATAGCCGCGCGTCGCCCGGAGCCCCGTTCAACCGTTGCCCGCATGATGCGGTTCATATGACCTAGATTATCGGCATTAATTATGGTTTCGAAGCCGGAGGTTTCGCGGGTATATATCGGCGTGCCGTCCAATGTCGAGACAGATACGATACCGTAAGGATTTACAGATTGCCCCCAATTCGCAAAGGGCAGGTAGGCGGCTGTGAGGGCCAGAGGTGTTGTGACTTGCGAGCCGAGTGCGAGACTGGGCAGGTTCTGGACGTCTTTTAAACCAAATTGTTTGGCGGTTCGTGATATATGACCTCGGCCAATTTCTTCGCCTAAAGCAATCGCGACAGTATTGACAGAATAGGCAAAGGCGGATTCTAACCTGATATATCCGAGATATTTTTCATTAAAATTTTTCGGTTTCCAATCTCCGATTTCTACGGGGCTATCTTCGCGAATATCCCACGGGGTTAACCCCTGTCGAAAAGCGGAGAGATAGACAAAGGGTTTAAAGGCCGAACCGGGCTGGCGGTTGGCCTGAACGGCGCGGTTAAATTGACTTTTGCTATATGAGCGCCCGCCGACCATTGCCCGTACCGCCCCCGTACCGTCCAGTGTGATGACGCTGCCTTGATTGGCGTCCTTTTTCGGGTCCAGATGGCTGTTAAGCGCCGCATGTGCGGCTTTTTGAATATCGCGGTCCAGAGTGGTGTAAACGTAAAGGTCGCGGTTTTGACCGTCTATAATCTGCTCAAGATCATTCCAGACCCAGTCCACGAAATAATTCGCACTTTCTTCCGATATACGGGGTTTGATTTCGATAGGGTCTGATAAGGCCGTATAATGATCCCAGCGGTCAATCATGTCTCTTTTTTGCATTACACCCAGAACCGTGGCTGTGCGCTTGGCCGAGATTTGCGGATTGATGCGGGGGTTATAGCGCGAAGGCGCTTTTAACATACCCGCCAAAAGAGCGGCTTCGGACATGGATAAATGATCTGGTTGTTTGCCGAAATAATTTTGTGCAGCCGCGCTTAACCCCCACATTCCGTCGCCGAAATAGACGCGGTTTAGATACATGTTGAAGATTTCGTTTTTTGTGAATTTATGTTCCAGCCAGAGGCTTAACATAAGCTCTTGCACTTTACGCTTAAGGGAGCGCTCCGGGGTCAGAAAAATATTTTTACTGAGTTGCTGGGTAAGGGTGGAGCCACCCTGTACGACTTTGCCTGCGCGTAGATTAACGAGCGTGGCTCGTAAAAGGCTTAAGGGCTCTATACCGACATGGCGGTAGAATTTACGGTCTTCTGTGGCCAAGAAAGCTTTTGAAACATAGTCCGGCAAGTCTTCAATATTCACCGGCGGACCGGCTTTTGATCCGCGAACCAGTAAGGGGCGACCATATCGGTCCAGAATATGTATGCTGGCTGGACGGGTCGGTGTCCAGAGCGTTTCCGGATTGGGCAGGTCTTGGGCGCATATGGCCATTACGCCCAGTGCTGCCGTTCCACACCACACGCCTGTCAAGGCCGTGGCTATGACGGCCCGTTTCATCATAGGGTGCGGTTTTTGTGCCTTTAATTCTGTGTCTATGTCTTGAGGTAAAGACGCGGTCGGCATGTCTGTCGAGGGCGTGGCTGCGGGGGTTTGAGCCAGCGCGTCCTTAAAACTGTTATTGGTGTCGTCCATGATCCCGCCAATGGTTAAATTGGATTTACCATATTGGCAGGATATGATTAAGCGGGCCTTAAGACATTATGGCCTTAAAACCCCGCCGGACGGTTATTTGGGTAAGGGTTTTGCGGGTCCAGCCAGGCCTTGGGTCTTTTTTGCACCCGCACCGCGTGCGCGCGGCGTGTCTTTTACGGGGCAAAAACTCAGGACTGTTGTACCTTCAGCGCGCGCTTGTTGACCTGGTTGAATGAAATCGAGTGAGCCATCGGCGCGCTTTGCCAGTATTATATCCAATTCTTCCCCGCGGTCTTCGTAAAGCGATTTTAGGGTATATTCTTCGGATAGATTTGTTGATCGAAAACGCCAGCCTCCCCACCAATCCCGCGTTAACGCATCGAAACTTCGCGGGCGAGAGGACAGGGTCCGCCCCCGTGAGGTAAAGGCAATGCCTTCCGCTTCGTCTTCGTCGAGTTCCTGACTGGAAACCTGAAACACGCGGTGACGTCCCAATTCAGGGGCAAATTCCACACAGACCAGCGCATTATAAGCATCATTGGGTGTGGCGGCGATAAGATGATCAAAGGCGGAATGGTCAAGACGGTAATCAGCATTTTCCGAGAGAACTTCACCGTAAAATGTCGCATGGCCTTCAAGTCTGGCACCGCGCAGGCGTCGCCAATTTGTATCCGCGACCAAAACGCCAATCTCCATATCTTTTAAGGCTTTGGCCAATCCCAGTGACCACGGGTTGGCCCCGACAATGAGAACGCCGTGCCCGCCGCCTGCGGCTTGGCCGAGGGCTTTGGAAAGCGGTGTAATGAAGAAGCCCGCAAACAGCACAGTTGCAAAGACAAGCGCAAAGGCGAGCGGGACAAATATTTCGCCGTCTATGCGGCCTAAGGCTTGAAGTTCGGCTGCAAATAGACCGGCGACCGCAACGGCCACAATCCCGCGCGGGGCGATCAGGGATACTAACAGGCTTTCGCGCCAAGACAGGCCTGACCATAATGTCGAAATCATGACAGCGATGGGGCGCACAATAATAATCATGGCAAGCACAAAGGCGATAATCCGCCAATTCGTAAAGAAGCTCTTGAGAACATCCGGCGTCAAGGTGGCTGTCAGGATGACGAAAACACCCGAGACAAGAATAATCGCAATATTTTCCTTGAAACGTCGCATTTCAACCATAGAGGCAAATTTGGTATTGGCCATGGTCATACCCAGTGCCGTCACCGCCAAAAGTCCGGTTTCTTCTGCCATGGTATTGGCCAGAACATAGATTACCAAGACCCATGCCAGAACGATTGGAGCTTTAAGATATTCAGGAATATGGCCGCGCCGGAAGGCCCAAGCCAGTCCGTAACCCGAGACGATGCCCACGACCCCGCCGAGTATGGCGACGACAGCCAACTTCATTATGGCGAAGGTCACGCTGGCACCTTGTAAGCTAAAACGGATAAACTCGTAACCGCCTACGGCAAACAGCGCGCCGAGCGGATCATTGACGATACCTTCCCATTTAAGTATATTGGCAGGGCGGGATTTAAGGTGAGCTTGTCTAAGCAAGGGCATAATAACTGTTGGCCCTGTCACAACAAACAGACCCCCAATCATAGCCGATAGGTCCCAATCGAGTTTCAGAATGTAATGTGCGGCCCCGGCACCCAATAGCCAAGCAATAGGAGCGGCGACAAAGACCATACGTCCGACAGCATGTGATGCATCGCCAAGATCCTTAAAGCGCAGATTCATCCCGCCCTCAAATAAGATAATAGCCACAGCTATCCCGATCATGGGGCGGTATAAGTCACCGAAATCCTCAATAGGGTTTAATCTGAACATTTCCAGAAGGTGGGTTATAGGCTCAGGCAAACCTGCCGCTACCAAATAGCCTATGAGGGGGCCGAAAATAAGCCCGGCAATGGCCATGAGGACAATGGCAGGCTGTTGTAAACGCCAAGCCAGCCATTGGGCGCCAATACCCAATGTGCCGATCAGGGCAATTTTGAAAGGGAGAAGATTAACGGCATGATGTGCAATATCAACGGCCATAGGAGTCCTTAATGCGTAAAAATCACGGTATAAATTTGGAGATTAACTTTCAACGCGCTGGATATCGAAGCCGATATCATTGGACCCGTAAGATCCGTTATCATAGTGATCAACGCGCCCTGTGAACCATTCCAGAACATATTCATAAATCACGTCTAGTAATGTTTGGATACCGGCCTCGCTTGTCGGTAAGTCAAGTATATGTTCGCCGCCGTCCTCAATTTGAATAAACATTTTATCGCCTTCTTTACGACATGTTAGAATCAGTCGCATGAAATCATTATCGCCCGAAACCTTTACTGCAAGCCCAAAACTCATAGGTTCTAAGGGAAGAAAGCCTTTACCGGAAACCGAAAAAGCCGCTGAGCCGTAATTTTGGGCTTGAAAAGGGCCTTGCGGCGGCACGACGAAAACACAGTGATGCCCGGGATCCAGATTTTCGCAAAGGGCTGTCCGTAATTGCTCGGCTACTGACCGAATTTGAGAATAATTGTCAAAACTCCGCTCGCCGTAAATCTGGGCAGCTTGCGCTATTTTTTCCAATCGTGTTTGGGCCATAACTCCCAATCCTTACAATAACTCATCAGTTTAGTGGGCTTTATATAGCCTGTCGTCTCCGTGCAAACCAAGCTCAAATTGCGGCTTATTAACAATAAATAACGAATAAAAGGCGGCAAATAAGCGGCTGGCACAGGCTTTGCTTGATTATGCTTATATCTTCGTAAAGCCAATAAGGGGTCACCATGAGAAATTCAGCCGCTAAAGCGTCATTTACAACCCTATTTGATGTCAAGAAAATTGCCCGTGGGAAAGCAAGCACGGCGCTTCTTTTGTCTATGATTATGCCTTTATTGGGTGCATGTGCAGGTCTGGGCGGTGATCGCTCAATTTCTGGTTTCGAGCTCTCAAGCCGGTCACAAGGTCCGGTGCAGCTACGCTCAGCACCCTTGCCGAGCTATGTTTTTGATTATCATGATAGCGGGGATGCGGCCTTAAATCAGGCTCTCATTGAGCGTCGTTTTGGCACACAATTTGGCTTTGCCTCATCAGGTCACGTACCGACTATATCGTCAGGACCGCGGGGAGTGTCCTCGCCTGAAGAAGCCATTGGACGTTTTTCTCCGGAGCCAGATTTCAAATCGTCTTCCAAAGCCAAAACACCCGCTAAAGTCTCGGAGCACACACCGTCTGATATTTCTTTTGTGAAAGTGGGCGGAGGCAGTGATTATGCGGACTGGCAGGCATGCGAGCGTCAATTGGGCGGGGCTTTCGTGGATGTTGGAGGGCGGTATGCGCTATCCCCACAATTTGAGCATTGTATGCGTCAAAAGGGATATAAGCCTGAAAGCGAAATTCTCGCAGATTTCGAAAGCGGCCAATACGCGCCGTAAAGAAAGCGCAAATGGCTCTAAAGGCAGCTATGCCCGTCCTTGGGTCCCCAAAACATGGTAATGCCGTTTGGCGTTTTGCGTAATCAAAGCCCATTCACTATTTTTCATGCGGGCTTGGTGACGTAAGTAAGCCTGTTGGTTAGTGAAAATTTCAAAGACATGAAACCGTGTCGGACTATCAGGGTCCTGCCAAAGGTGGAAGCGTTGACAATCGGGTTCTTGACGGGACAGACGGATATGGGTTTTTAAACCCCGTTTGACGGCTGGCAAATCCGCTTTTGGGACGTCCATATAGCCGCCTAATAAAACTTTATCGGGCAGGCCGGTTTGTATAATCGACATCAGACCTGTTAGATAATTGGGATAAAGGGGCTGCCAGCCCAATTTGGTTTTGGCGCGCTCATTGGCGACGCGTTTGGTTTCTTTGTAAAAGCTGCGCGCCATATCCGAAATTTGAGCGTCTTCATGACTTACGCGTTCAGGGAAGGGGGCTTCGATAAGGGCGGCGGCAAAATCTAGCACGGTCTGCGGCGGAGCGGGCTGTCCGTCAGATAGATTATAAATCATTAGAGGGTCAGGTGATTTTATCGACAGCATCAGGGCTTTGGCAATATCGCGAACCTCTATGCGGTTGACGATATGACCTTGTTTTATGACGGCGCGGGCTTTGCCTTCTCTTATGCGGTTAAAAGGATTGCGTTCTATCCCGCCAATATGGGGGCCATAAATACCGGCCAGCCTGAAAATATGTATGGGCAGTCCACTTTCCAGCCAAGCGAGTTCGGCGCGCATGCGGGCCTTGCCGCGCTGGGTTGCTGGCCGTAACAGCATATCTTCATCGACCCAGCCCCCCTTTTGATCGCCGTAAACACTTGTGGCGGAAAGATAGCCTGCCCATTTTAACGCGGTGAGAGGCTTTCCGGCCTGTAACGCACTCAGGTGCGGCGCGAGCCTATCGTCTCCGGCCCGCGGCGGCAGAGAAATAAGCAGAATTGAGGCTCTATAGATTATTTTTATCAGGGCGTCTGGCAGGGCCTTATCGGTCTCTCCAAGCTCAAAACACAGCGGGGTGGCGCCCAGCGCCGATAAGGCGGCAAATGCGCTCTCACTGCGTGTTGTGGCGATGACCTCATAACCGGCTTTTACCAGATGCGGTATTAAAGCCCTCGCGCAGTAACCGGCTCCGAGGAGCAAAGCCAAGGGTTTGACGGTTTTTCGCGGGGCTGAGATTTTAGGCTTATGCATAAATAGTCTTTAAATTACCTGTCTGACTTTTAACAGTTTCAGCCATTGCTGTTCAACCGTCTCCTGATTACAAGAGCGCCATGAGATGTCCTACACCAAGTCAACCGCCGCGCCTAGCGCGCATATGCGTTACGCTTTTGACCGCGACGCTTTGTGGCAGTTTCGCAATGGCGGCATATGCGGATAATCTGACCGCGCAATTTGATGCTCGCCATGAAGCCTGTATCAAAGCGATCGCGAGTGATGCCGATACGGCCTATGAAAATGCGATGATCTGGCGCGATGAAGGTGGGGGCCGCCGGGCCCGACATTGCGAAGCGATGGCGCTGTTTGCGGTGGGGCATAAGGAAGAGGCAGCGTTTCGGTTAAGTAAATTGGCGAAATCGCCCGATGGCGGAACGGTGGATATGCGCGCGGATTTTTATGCTGAGTCAGCGAATTTCTGGTTGATTGCAAATAACCCATTGGAGGCTTATACGGCAGCGACCTCCGGATTGGACCTTAAGGAAACCCATTTGGACCTCCGCATTTCTCGCGCCCGCGCCTATGCGCTCCTCGGGCGATATGATTATGCAGAAATTGACCTGACTTCCGTGATTTCACTGGACCCTAATCATGCCGGTGCCTTGAGATATAGGGCCGATGCAAGGCGTAATCAGGGCAAGCTTGACGCGGCCAAAATCGATATTGAAAAGTCCCTATTGGCCAACCCGACAAGTGTTGAAACCGCGATTGTGCGCGGGGAGATTAACGAGGCTATCCGGCTTAAGGCTTTGAAGTAAGCCCTAATATAGGCTGCGGCGTTAGGCGCTGGCCTTTATAGCCGAAATCATGGCCTTCGCCCGACCGCTAAAACTTTCGTCACAGGCCGCAATTTGGCTATAACGACGGCGCAGTTTACCCGGTATTTTACCCAGAGAGCCGCCTTTGCGTTCGCCGAAAGTCTCGGTTGCTCCGTAGATTTTTGACACTGTACCCGCCGGGCCGCGCAGGGCTAAAAAGCCTGAGCTGGTTTGAAACGGATCGCTGGCATAATGACGTTTATAGCCCTCTGTACCGGCTCCCAGATCAAGGCGCTCATATCCCAGTTCCGGGCTGGCATCTATTAAAGCTTCCAAGAGCTGAATGCCCGGGCCAAGATTTTGCACCTCATTGTTATAAGCGACAATCCAGCTATGAAAAACAAGGCCGTCAGTAAGGCCTAAATCGACGGCCGCCAGTGTGTCTCCGAAATAGAGCGCGTGCATATCACACCAAAGACCGCTTGTTTGCTCTTCGGACTGGTTTTCCCAAAGTGTCTTAAGCAATTTGCGTGTCCAGTCTACAGACAGAACATCATATTTACCGGTCTCGGCAAATTTTTCACGTTTCCAGTCCATGAGTTGATCATAGACAGCACTATCCTGACATTTGAAAACAAATCGGCGGGGGCCGTAGTTTTCCTCAGATTTACGAACGCGGCGGCGGTGACTTTTCAGATGACGACGATAAGAGCTATCGCGGGCCTCGCGCCAAGCGCTTGGTCCGTCTGGCCCCGCCTGTAATGCCATCATGGTTGCGTCTGCCATTGTTTGTGTATAGGCGGCCATACGCCCGCTTGCATCGAGCAAATTACTGTAATGAAAGGCGCCAATACCGCATTGTTCCAAAAATTCGAAAGGATCAAATTGTGTCTCGGCATTGGCAATAAAACCGTGATAATCTGTCATGGGCATGCCAACGGGGCGGGCAAAGCCCCTTATGCCGGATTTAGACTGCTGAAATGGTAGAAAGACAATCGGAATTTCGTTTTCGTATAAAATACCGATATGCAGATCGGGGCAAAGCGTGCCGATAAGCTGCGTGTATTCCACGTGGAAATAGGGGCTATAAAGCGCCGGATTTTCCGCTTTGATACGGCTCCATGCCTGAATATCGTTCGCGCTAAGACTGTCAGGGCTTTTAACCTCCAGCCGTCTTAAGGATTTAGAAGACAGATCCACACGTCCACCCTGATTATTTTTTATCACCATGATTTATTGTCTAGCGCCTTATTAGCAGAATTTAGTTAAAAAACGCCTTAACGCTTACCCTCTTTAAAGCGGGTTGGATTTTGGGCTGATTTTATTTGGAATAGGGGATAAAATCGGGCAATGTTTCGCTATGGGCTCTCACCATGGACATTCGCACGGGCAAAATCATAGCCATAGGTCCGGCAAGGATAGCTGCGCCCATAATAATACCCGTAATATTAAACGATTAGCTAGCGCGGCCATATTAATTGGCCTCTTTATGTGTGTTGAGGTGATTGGCGGCCTTCTATCGGGGTCTTTGGCCTTATTGGCTGATGCCGGACATATGTTGACGGATTTTGCGGCGCTGATTTTGGCTTTATATGCGTTCAAACTGGGTCAAAAACCAAAAAATAGTATATTTTCTTTTGGCTATGACAGGTTTTCTGTGCTCGCCGCATTCGTGAATGCCTTAACGTTAATGGCGATTTCGGTCTGGATTATGATCGAGGCGATACGGCGTTTTATGGCGCCCGGTGAAGTTTTGGCCGGCCCTATGTTGGGTGTGGCTATTATAGGGCTTGTGGTGAATATTATGGCCTTTTTCATTCTCATAGGAGGCGAGCGCGATAACCTAAATATGCGCGGGGCTATCTTGCATGTCGTGGGAGATATGCTGGGCTCGGTCGGCGCAATAATAGCAGCGCTGGTTATTATGCTAACCGGATGGGTGCCCATAGATCCTATCCTCTCCCTTCTCGTTGCGGGACTTATTTTGCGCACGGCTTGGCCCTTATTAAAAGATAGCGCTCATATCTTGCTGGAGGCGACCCCGCAGGCGTTGGATTCTGTGGCTATAGGTGATGACCTATGCGCGCATATAGACGGGCTGGACGGAGTTAAAGATATGCATATTTGGTCGATAACCTCTCAGCGACCTGTGATGATGATCCGCGCTAGAGTAAAAAATATCGCAGACCAGACGGCTATTACCGCGGCGATTAAAGCCCGGCTAGCCAACCAGTTTGACGTCTCGGACGTCATTGTCGAGATCACTGCGCCCCATAGGCCTGTTGCTATAGATAAGCCGGTTACCTAAGACGGGCTCGGTAAGACGTGCCCTATCATTGTCCTATTATTCAGCAGCTTCGACTTTATCAGGCCACGGGGCCTGAGCCGTGCCTTTGGTGATATAACGTCCATTAATCGAGGCTTGAATTGTTTTGGCTTTGTCACGTGGATTGTAAAATTGGCTGGCCCATTGGCGTAATTTCCCAAAGGGGCCGTCACCAATGACTTGCATGGGCTGTATTGCAGGACGTTTATGTTTCCACACATCGAAGTCCTGATTAAAGGCATCATGGCTGGCTTGTTGATAGGCGGCTACAGCGCCGAGGTCTTCCTCGCTGGGCGGGGCTTTGGGGACTTGCACCATAAGGCCGTGCCAGACTTTCGTTACGCCCTCATCAACCTGCGTATTCGCAATAAACAATATTGAATTATAAAACCCTTCCATTTTCGACATTAACAAACCCGGCCCAGTATACCATGTATAGGTATCCAGAATATCGTCAGACAAGGTTTTATGTCCGGCCGAGAAAATCTGACGGACAATATGATCCTCAAATTCGTTTTCAAATTTTTGCAAATTCATCGAGCCGTGAATCGGAATAAAATGGGCTTTATCGACCATATTATCCAAGGCCTCGATAGGATGCAGATCAATCTGGCCCATATAATCGACCTTCCAGTCAACCCAGTCGGGCTGACCCCATTCCTGACTAATATCGGGTAGGTCGTAATCAGGGTCTTGGCCTTCCGGGTCATACCAGACAAAGACCAAACCACCCCATTCCGTCGCCGGCATAGTTTTGATACAAGCGGCTTTGGGGATAGGGGCTGGGGAATAGGGTATGTCGGTGCATTCTCCCGTCTCGCCGCTAAATTTCCAGCCATGATAAGGACAGCGAATACCGTCGCCTTCAATTTGCTCATCATCTTTAACAATATAGGAGGTTTCATTATGTCCGAAATGCGAACCCATATGCGGACAATAGGCTTCAACGACATAAACTTTGCCATTCTCGCCGCGATACATAACAAACTCCTCGCCGAAATATCGCAGCGATTTGGGCTTGCGTGTGGCATCGCTGGCCTGTCCGATCATGAACCATCCGCGGGGAAATTTAAATTCGCCTAATCCGTAATCTTGTGCTGTTGCCATAATGACCATCCTTTATACCACGTTCTAAATGCGGTGTTCGACAGCTGTTCGTCGAAATGCAATGCGTAAATATTTCGCCCCAATATTACGCAAAATTACGGAATGAGTAAATAGGTTTGCGACTATTGCGTAAAATATATGGCTGAACACCGCCTTTTTATGTTGTCGAAATTCTGTTTTTGCTCTTGTTTTTGCCCAGTTTTCATATTTGACAACAATAACGCTATTGGTGAGGATTGTGTGTCATGTTAGACTGAATGCGTATGCAAAATAAGACAGATCAGGATTAAAAATGGCCACGCTGAATATAAACGGAAAAAATATGGCGTTTGACGGGGATGAGGATACACCCTTGCTTTGGGCCTTACGGGAGCAATTGGGCCTGACGGGGACAAAATATGGATGCGGCATAGCCCAATGCGGGGCGTGTACCATACATATTGACGGTGAGGCGGTTCGCTCCTGTGTTTATCCGGTCTCGGCATTAGAGGGCGGGGAGGCCATTACGACGATTGAAGGCCTCTCAAAGGACGGGTCTCATCCCGTACAGCAGGCTTGGGCGGAACTGGATGTCCCTCAATGCGGCTATTGCCAACCCGGTATGATTATGGCGGCGGCGGCTCTTCTAAAGGAAAACCCGACGGCCAGTGATGCCGATATTGATGAGGCCATTACCAATATTTGTCGTTGCGGGACCTTTGTGCGCGTTCGGGCCGGTATACATCTTGCCCAAAAGAAACTCGGCAAGACGAAATTATAGGGGGAGATTGTGAAAGAGATTATGCAAACACGCCAGCCACTCGCCGCACGCCCCGCCCTGTCTAGACGCAGTTTTATTGTCGCAACCAGCACGGCGGGCATTGGCCTATCCCTTGGTGTTTTGGCCGGCTGCTCTAATGCCGCTCAGGACAGTGCCACAAAAGATGGAACAGCCAAGGCGGCAGATTATAGCCACCTACCCGAAAATCCCGAGGTTAATGCTTGGGTGCATATCCATCATGATGATAGGGTAACAATTCGTATTGCAAGATCGGAAATGGGGCAGGGTACAATTACAGGCTTGGCACAAATTGTCGCCGAGGAACTGGGATGTGACTGGGAGAAAGTTACCTTTGATTTTCCAACACCGGGTGAAAGTCTGGCGCGTGATCGCGTCTATCGCAATTTCAGTACAGGTGGCAGCAGTGGTATACGGAAATCACAACACTATATGCGCGAAGGCGGGGCTGCGGCACGTATGATGCTTGTTCAGGCGGCGGCGAATATATGGGACGTTGATCCGCAAGAGTGCACTGTCGATAAGGGTGTAATTTCGCATAAGGCAAGTAAAAACTCCGTCCGTTTTGGTGAAGTCGCAGAAAAGGCTGCAAAACTGGACGTGCCGACAGAGGTGCTCCTTAAAGACCCAAAAGATTGGACAATTATCGGGCAGCCTAAACGCCGTCTGGATACGGCTGATAAAATAACAGGGGCTTTGAAATACGGCTCGGATATTGTCATGCCGGGAATGTTGATTGCGTCGATAAAGGCGTGCCCGATTTTGGGCGGCACACTTAAAACGTATAACGCCAAAACTGCGATGAGCATGCCCGGCGTCAAAAAAGTCATGGCGTTGGATGATAAAGCCGTTGCGGTTATTGCCCAAACATGGTGGCAGGCCCATCAAGCGCTAAGCGCTATAGATATAGAATGGGATGGGGGGCAATATAGCGCTTATAGCAGTGCCGATATTGAAGCCTTGCTTGATGACGGGCTTGAAGCGACCGACACATTTACCGGCAATCAAAAAGGCGATGTCGATAGCGCTTTGACAAGCTCTGCAAAAATCATTGAGGCGCAGTATAATTTCCCAAATCAGAACCACGCGACGATGGAGCCGATGAACGCCACGGCTCTGTGGACGCCTGAACGGCTGGATGTCTGGTGTCCGACGCAAAATGCTGAATCCGCTCTGGCGGCCGCGGCGAAAGCAGCGGATTTGCCGATAACTCAATGCGATGTGCATAAGGTTATTCTAGGCGGCGGTTTTGGCCGGCGCGGCATGACGGATTACGTTTCACAAGTCGTCCAAATCGCGAAAGCCATGCCCGGTACACCCATTAAGCTGCAATGGTCGCGCGAAGAAGATATGTTGCATGGATTTTACCATCCGACAACAAAAGCCAAAATGCGCGGTGGTTTGGATGAACAGGGGAAACTGACAGCGTTAGACATGCATATTTCGGGTCAATCTATTCTTGCGGCGCTAATGCCACAAATTATGGGTGCGGCTGGCGGGGATATAGCGGTGTTTCAGGGCCTCGCGCCTTCGGGTCTTAATCCGCGCCTCGAAGACCAGACGCTTAAGCATAGCTTTCCGAATTTGCGAATTCATCATGCCATGCGCAATCCGCCCATCAGGCCGGGTTTCTGGCGGGGTGTTAATGCCAATCAAAATGCGATTTATCTAAACTGCTTTCTTGATGAAATGGCACAGGAAGCGGGCCGGGATAGTCTGGAGTTTTTTCTAGAACAGCTTAAGGATAGTCCTAAAATGACGGCCGTCTTAAAAGCCGTCGCCAAAAAAGGTGGCTGGGGGAAAAAGGACGGCCGTGCGCGCGGTCTTTCGGCCTTTTATTCCTTTGGCAGCTACACAGCGGCTTGCGCCGAGGTCAGCGTGCCAAAAGACGGTGAGCTCATTATGCATAAAATAACGGCAGCAACCGATTGCGGCACAGTTGTTAATCCGCAACAGGTTGAAGCCCAAGTACAGGGGTCATTTGTTTACGGGCTTTCCGCCATGCTTTACGGAGAGATTACCTATAAAGAAGGCCAACCCGAGCAGACAAATTTTGATAGCTACCCGTCATTACGTCTGGCCGAAATGCCGGAGGTTGAAACGCTGATTATGCCCTCAGGCGGATTTTGGGGCGGTGTCGGGGAGCCGACAATTGCTGTGGCTGCACCCGCCGTTTTAAACGCGATTTATGCGGCTACGGGAAAGCGTGTGCGCAAATTACCGATTAAGGATCAAGATCTGCGCGTGTGATCAGGGTGCAGACCGGTCACGTCGCCATTTGATAATCAGAATATAGATAATCAGCGCTGTAAATGCGATAATTGGAACAACCCATTTAAACTGCTCGCCTATCGCCTCGCCCAAGAGGTGGCAGAGCGTGAAAATCGCTACAACATAGGTAAAGCCCGTCAAAGCCACGATCAGGCAGAATTTCAGATAGTTTATTTTAAAGAGCCCGCAGGCGACATAAGTGGGTACGCGTGCAAGGGGTAAAAACCGGGCCGTAAATAATGTCGCGACTATATTTCTTTCGACTTTCCCTTTAAGCGCCGCGACATGGCGTCTTTCGACAAAATTGCGCGCCTTTTCATTCCGTATTGCCGCCCATCCAATCCAGTATTTCCAGATATCACTTAAAATAAGTCCCGTCAGAATGGTTAGAAAAATCGGCAGGGTTTTTGTCATTTCATTTGTTGATAGACTTGCAGCCCCAATTACTGCGGCATCTTCTTGAATAAACGGGCCGATAAAGACCAGAAGATAGGTAAAAAAAGTGGAAGAATCAGGCATTGCAAAAATCATAGTGCGCATTTTTTAACACTTGCCCTTAAATTTACATGAATTTTTTAACTTAGGAGAACATGAAATTGAAAATCATATGATTTTCATGACTTCTCCATATTGCGCTTTGTGTTTGTGCATGACATAAGCGCTCGCAAATTCAGCTATTTTTAAGGTCATGGGTAACTCTCGCGGACCTTCTTAAACGATTACAATGGATAATGACGATGCAGGTCGAAGAAATTAAAGCCGAAGGTCTAAGCCGGACTTATGCGGTAAAAATCCCGAAAGCGGATCTAGAAGATAAATTAGTTGCTAAGATTGCCGAGATGCAGCCTCAGGTCAGCTTAAAGGGCTTTCGTCCCGGAAAAGTGCCAGTAGCCCATATTCGCAAAATGTTTGGCCAATCTATCATGAAAGATGTGGTTGAGGAGACCGTAGCGGAATCCAGTCAAAAGACTATGTCTGACAAAAAGCTGCGTCCCGCGGGCGAGCCAAAAATAGATTTGCGCGCCAATGGTCAGGACGTGACGACAGGCAAGGCCGATCTCGAATATCAATTAACCGTCGAAACAATTCCCGAATTTGACCCAACTGACGTTAGCAAGCTGAAATTCACGCGTTTGACATGTGAAGTCTCGGATGCCGATATTAATGAGCGTCTTACCCAGCTATCTGAAGGTCAAAAGACTTATAAAAAGAAAGCCAAAACGGCCAAGGCTAAAAAAGATGACGCAGTGCTGATTAATTTTACGGGTCGTATTGATGGTGAAGCTTTTGAAGGCGGCGCTATGGAGGGCCACCAACTTGTATTAGGGTCCGGCACATTTATTCCTGGATTTGAAGACCAGCTTATCGGCACGAAGGCGGGTGAAAAGCTCGATGTCACCGTGTCTTTCCCTGAAGACTATCAGGCGCAAGACTTGGCTGGCAAAGAAGCCGTGTTTGAAACGGAAGTGCTGGAAGTACAAGGCGCACAAGATGCCAAGCCCGATGACGAGCTTGCCAAGAAATTCGGTATGGAAAGTCTTGATAAGCTCAAAGAGACGCTCAAAGAAGGCATGGATAATGAATATGACGTCCAGTCCCGCATGAAGCTCAAGCGCGCCATATTGGACCAGCTTGATAAAAAGCATTCTTTTGAATTACCCCCGACAATGGTCGAGACAGAATTCCAGAACATCTGGGCGCAGGTTCAGGCCGAAAAGGAAGCGGGCAATCTGGATGAGGATGATGCCAAGAAAACCGATAAGCAGCTTGAGAAAGATTACCGGAAAATTTCAGAGCGCCGTGTGCGTCTAGGACTGGTTCTGGCTGAAATGGGTCAAAAGGAAGAGATCGAAATCTCAAATGAGGAGCTTCAGCAGGCTATGATTGCCGAGGCACGCCGTTATCCGGGACAAGAGCAGCAAGTTATCGAGTTCTATCAGAAAAACCCGCAGGCTATTGCACAATTACGGGCCCCGATTTTCGAGGAAAAGGTTGTCGACCTGATTATTGAAAAAGCGGAAGTCAAAGACAAAAAGGTCAAGAAAGACGTTTTGTTTGAAGAAGACGAGATGATATAGGGCTACCCTGCCTTTAATACCGCCCTTGCGGGACTAGGATATTTAAGCCTTTTCGTGAGTATTCATGAGAAGGTTTTTTTATATCTAAGTCTGGTCAGATTTTATGTTTAGCTTGTTTATAGGCTAACCATAGCGACCAGAAAAGCAGGCCGAAGGCGAGAGCGAGGGCTACGACAATAACATAAGTAATGAAGACGGGCTCACCGTTTCCGGCTGCCCGCTCTGCCTCGCTTAGCTCTAGGCGCCCAAAGGCACTGCGCCAGCCAAAACCGCCTGCAAAACCCCAGCTGGCCGCTAGGAGTCCGGCCGCACTTGCAGGCCTGAGTTTTAAAGACATGAGCCCACCGAAAACTGCGAGCGCGATCCAGATATAATCGACAATCAAGGCTTGGAGAGGTTGCCCCCACCGAAAATGGCCGTAGGTCTCGGCGAAAAAATGCAGGACTGCGAGTGAAAGCGTGATTATAGCCAGCGGCGTTTCGGATTTATGACGCATGGGAGGCCATAACAGATTTACAGCGCGGCAGCAAAACGCTCAAACAGGTAAAGGCTGTCTTGCGGGCCGGGGCTAGCCTCGGGATGATGCTGTACAGAAAAGACAGGTTTGCCTTTAAGCTGAATACCGCAATTAGAGCCGTCAAACAGGCTGACATGGGTTTCCTCTACCGTCTCGGGTAAGCTCTCACGATCTACGGCAAATCCGTGGTTCATAGAGACGATCTCAACCTTGTCTGTTGTATAGTCCATGACGGGATGATTAGCCCCGTGATGGCCTTGGTCCATCTTAAGGGTTTTAGCCCCCAGGGCGAGGGCCAGCATTTGGTGGCCAAGACAAATGCCCAAAATAGGCTTGCCCGATTTTACAAGCTCTTGAATAACGGGAATGGCGTAAGCGCCTGTTGCAGCCGGGTCGCCCGGCCCGTTTGAGAGCACAATGCCGTCCGGATTCATTGCCAGTATATCTTTGGCATTTGCACTTGCCGGCACGACGCTGACAGATAGACCTTGACTGACCAGATTGCGCAAAATATTGCGTTTAACCCCGTAATCAATCAGGACGACCTTTTTTATCCCGTCTTTATTCTCATAGCCTTCGGGCCAGACCCAGCGGGCTTCACGCCAATCAAAATTTTTCTCTGTATGGACATGTTTCGCCAGATCAGCGCCGATAAGCCCTCCCCAATTTTTGGCTTTTTGGCTTAAGGCTTGAATATCGAAATCTCCGTCCGGATCATGGGCAATAACTCCGTTCGGCATGCCTTTATCGCGAATAAAGGCTGTTAAGGCGCGCGTATCTATGCCCGAAATGGCAATAATTTTACGGGCCTTCAGCCACGCATCCAAATGCGACTCGGAGCGCCAATTGGACGGTGTGGTGATAGGGGCCTTGAAAATAGCGCCTTTTGCTGCGATTTGTGCGCGCGCGGTCGAGGCTTCCTCGTCCTGCTCATTTGTGCCCGTATTGCCAATATGGGGGAAGGTGAAGCAAATGATCTGCTCTGCATAGGACGGATCCGTCAGAATTTCCTGATAACCCGTCATCGCCGTGTTAAAACAGACTTCTCCTGCCGCCTGTCCGATATGACCCGCCCCATACCCATAAAAGACATCTCCGCTGTCCAGTACCAAAACAGCGCTTGGTTTGTCTTTTAGTGTTTTTAGCGTGTCTAATGGGCTCATAATTATTTCTGGCCTTATGCGAGTCTCATGACAAAATCCTGCAGTGTTTGGCTTAAGCGGCTGTAAGTTTCAAGAGAGAAATTCTGATAATTTGCTTGGCCTGAGCAGAATTTGCCTATAATTTGCTGTTTTAATGCTATGTGGGCGTTACGATAATTGGCTTGCCGTAGAATTTGGCGACCCTGTAATTTTAATAAGAGACTGATTTATATCATTCTAAAGGTTATTTATGTCCCCTCAATCTGCCACCTCCGAAAACATATCTCTCAGAGAGTCGATATCCGGTGCAACAAAATCCGCGATGAAGTCCAAAAAACCGCTGCGGGTTTCCACACTACGATTGGTAAGTGCGGCGATTAAAGACCGGGATATTGCGGCCCGTTCCGAAGACCGGGGTACGGGTATTGATGATAGTGAGATTTTGTCGCTTTTGGCGAAAATGGTCAAACAACGTGAGGAAAGCGCGAAAACCTATGAGGATAATGGTCGGCCTGAACTGGCTGATAAGGAGCGCGCCGAAATTGAAATTGTGCGTGAATTTATGCCCAAACCACTGACGGAAGACGAAATGAAAACCGTTATCTCCCAATTGATTGAAGATATGGGTGCCACCGGACTAAAGGATATGGGCAAAATTATGGGGCGCTTAAAGTCCAGCTATGCAGGGCGTCTTGATATGGGTAAGGCGGGAGCTTTGGTTAAGGGGCATTTATGTGAGTAGGTTTGCTTTCGTACTTTCCGTGATGCCTGTGCGCTTAAGGCCTTAGTTAGGCTTATGTTACACACACTTGTTTTAATGCGGCATGCGAAATCCTCTTGGAAAGACCCGAGCTTGGTAGACCATGAGCGTCCGTTAAACGCTCGGGGCGAGAGAGCGGCTAAATTGATAGCGCAGGTTTTAGTTGCGCGCGGTTCAGCGCCAGACCAGATTTGGGCCTCTGATTCCGTCCGTACGACCCAAACCGCAAAATGGCTTATCCGAGGTATTCCGGGGCCGCAAATAATTCGGTATTTTCCGGAGTTTTACCATGCAAGTGCGGATGATGTTTTCGAAGTATGTTCGAAACAGGAAGCGCCTGCGGGCGCACTTATGCTTTTAGGCCATAATCCGGGATGGGCCAGTCTTTTTGAGATTTACACGGGAAAAATGACAAGCTTTCCAACGGCGGCGTGTTGTGTATTGGGTCGTAGGGCTGGAGGTGCGCCAAATACGCCTTGGTATGATCCGCAAAATTGGCGGTTAAAGGATTTTATCAAGCCTAAAGACTTTGAACCGATCACCGATGAAGAGGACCAAAAGACCGACACTGTACCTCCACCTTCCGGCGAGGGTGCGTGAAGGCAGTATTGATCGCTTTTTGGCGACTATTTTACGCCTTTGCCTTTTACCCGCTCCTTATAGGCGTTTTTGTTTGGCTTTATATAAAGGATGCCCACTGGATTTTTGGGGCTATGATAATTGGGATTATTCTGATTTTTGACCCAATTTGGCGGATCGTAATCCGAAAGATTATAAGCTGGCGTCCTAAAAATTAGGCAATATCTCTGTTTAAATGGATGATATTGCGCTGCCTTGAATTTAAAGGCCCTAACGTCATTTTTTGGATAAAATTTACGCTTTCTTAACCAAAAAACAACTATAAGTATGCATAAACTGTTTTTTGAGTGACATAATACAACTTATAGGGTAGTGGTGATTCGGCGTTGTTTTCATCCCAACAAACACAACGCTTCGACAGCGGATCCCACGCCTGAGCTGTCACCCAAAAGGTGGACTGGTCACTATTCTCGGACTCATCCCGGCGAGCGTAGTGACCAGCCACCAACTTTTTACCGGCAAACTACGCTTTCAAACTAATCTTTACGCGTGCCCGTTTTATCTCTCGTGCCCTGTGATGTGAGCAGCACTATTTAACCGGTTTCACCATTCAGTCTGGCTTTAGCCTTCTTAGCGCCCAATAGGTCTAGCATTGCGCCCATATCTGGCCCGTGAGGACGCCCGGTTAACGCCATGCGCAAGGGCATAAAGAGCGATTTGCCTTTACGGCCCGTGCTCTCTTTTAAGTGAGTGGTTAAATCTGACCAGGTCTCGGGCGTGATAGTCTCGGGCAAAGCTTTTGCTGCCATGCGGCAAAACTCGGCGTCTTCTGGTGCAATTTGACCCGGCATGGGCGAGTTTACAACTGTTGACCATCCGGCCATGTCTGACACTTTTTGAATGTTGGAGCGCATGAGGTTCCAAAGGGGTTCGGCTTTTTGAACTCCCATTTTTTCAAGTATGTCTTTCACCTCAGCATAGCCCGTCTCATTTAAAAGGCGGGAATTAATCAGTAATAGCTCGTCTTCATCAAAACGGGCAGGGGCGCGTCCGATTTTCGAAAATGAAAACTCGCTGGCCAGAACATCAAGAGAGGGCCGCGCCTCAATCGCATCCGATGTGCCGATCTTGCCGAGAAGTGAACAAATCGCCAGAGGTTCAATACTCTGATCGCGCAACTGGTCCATGGACAAAGAGCCCAGACGTTTTGACAGGCCTTTCCCGTCTTTGCCAACCAGCAAAGGTGTGTGAGCAAAACGCGGCACAGAGCCGCCGCCTAAATGATCCATTAAGGCCTGAAAGATTTCTATTTGCGCGCCTGAATTTGTCACATGATCTTCGCCGCGAATAACATGGGTGATCTTAGCCTCTATATCATCCACAACGCTGGGCAATGTATAAAGGAAGGAACCGTCCCCGCGTATAAGAACGGGGTCAGATAAAGAGCTTGTATCGACCGACTGTTCCCCGCGCACCATGTCTTGCCACGTCACGACATTGCCGGAGAGCTTAAAGCGCCAATGTGGTTTGCGGCCTTCTTTCTCATATTCAGCCTTCTGGGTGTCGGTTAAGGCGAGGGCGGCGCGGTTATAGACGGGCGGCTTGCTTTGGAGGCGTTGCAGTTTACGCTGCCGATCAAGATCCTCTGCCGTTTCATAACAGGC
This sequence comes from uncultured Caulobacterales bacterium, assembly GCA_964534845.1. GTDB lineage: Bacteria > Pseudomonadota > Alphaproteobacteria > Caulobacterales > Maricaulaceae > CALCKU01. The sequence continues at coordinate 21,715 of CAZHPV010000014.1, read as the reverse complement.
ATAAAGCAGGCCTTTTTCCTTTAAAAAAGTGCTCGCAGATTCGTATTGTTTAAAGCGGTGACTTTGGTTGAATGTATCATCCCAGCTAAGGCCTAACCAGTTAAGATCGGTCTTTATGCCCTCTTCATAGGCATTGGTTGAGCGCTCCAGATCTGTATCATCAATCCGTAGGATAAATGTCCCGCCTTCATTTTTAACAAAGAGCCAATTCATGAGGGCCGTACGGACATTGCCGACATGGAGCTTGCCTGTTGGTGAGGGGGCGAAACGAACGATAACGGACATAGGTCTACCTGCGGATTAATCTATGGGAGGGTCATATGGCAATTGGAACAATAAACCAAGTATGGATTTAGGCGAGGCATTAGGATCATATTACGGCCAGACTTCGTGACCTGCTTCCAATAAAAGCTCAAATGTCTCAAACACATAGCGCGCTTGTGTGGCACTTACGTCTTGGGGGTTAGCCTTGCCTGTGATGACATCTTTAAAGGCGCTCTGAACTTTTACAAGTTCCTCAGGGTCGCTAAAGGGTTCATTATGTGCGCCGTGTACGGACTTTAATTCCGGAACGAGTCTAACAAGCCGTTCTAGTGAGGCCAGATAAGCCTTAAGCTCAGTCTCGGGAGCGTAAAGCCAGATAGGACCTTTGTAATAGCTATCCCCCGAAAATAAACGTCCGTTTGCACGGTCAATTAAAGCCAGACTATCAGGTGTATGACCCGCTATCATCAAGACCTCTAAAGTTACGCCGCCCAGTTGGATTTTTGTTCCGTCCTTAACGCGCTCTGTCGGGTTGAAGGGTTTTATATGATGGGTTGTCTCTTTTGTGCCTCTGGGCAGGTCAACGCATAAGGCGGCGGGGCTAACTTCCTCGCGCACAGAGGCATTATCCATGCCACGCTCGCGTGCTCGGGTAAAAGGCGTGTCCGGCGCGAGAACAGTGTCAAACTGCCAATGTCCGCCGACATGATCAATATGGCTGTGACTGGCGAGTACTGTAACAGGCAGGGAGGTGAGTTGGTCAATGACGGCTTTAATATTGCCTATCCCGTTACCACTATCAAATAAAAGGGCGCGGTCTTTACCGATAATCAGGTAATTTATGACTTCCTGCCATTGATAGGGTTCAGCAATAGCGAAAAGCCCGGTGTCCAATTCATAGACTTCGAACCAGCGCCCGCTTGCAGGATGTTTTTCATAAGCCGCCCAGCCGGGCCGTGGAAGTTCAGTGCAAAAATGTGGCGGGTTGTGTGAGTTAAAATCAAAGATATTACTGCACCCGCTCCCAAGTAGCAGGATGGCAAGGCCCGTACTTATTACCGAGGCGATTTTGTTAAATGCGTTAAGGGGGATAGCCTGTGTCCTTTTTAAAGATTCTCATATTTCACTTTCGGGTCCTCAATCTCGTCCCGGTAGCCATTGGTGATTGGATAGCGGCGGTCTTTACCAAAATTCTTGGTGCCTATCTTCACGCCAGGCGGGGCTTGGCGGCGTTTATATTCGGCTATGTAGAGCAAATGCTGTATCCGCTTGACGTTTTCGGGTGTGTGGCCGCGCGCAATGATATCTTCAACGGGGAGTTCCTGTTCAATCAGGCCAAAGAGAATATCGTCCAGCACATCATATTCCGGCAGGCTGTCACTGTCTTTTTGGTCTTCGCGCAGCTCCGCGGATGGCGGCTTGGTGATGATATTATCAGGAATAGGATAATCCCCGCCCAGCAGGTCTTCGGGATTGTTTTTATTGCGCCACTTACAGAGCTCAAACAGCTCGGTTTTGTAGATATCTTTAACGGGGTTATAGCCCCCGCACATATCGCCATAAAGCGTGGCATAGCCCACCGCCATTTCAGACTTATTCCCTGTCGTGACCACCATGGGGCCGAACTTATTGGAAATCGCCATAAGGGTGAGCGCGCGGGTGCGCGACTGCATATTCTCCTCGGTCGTATCAAAGGGTAAGTCTTTGAACATCGGGGCGAGCATCTCTTGGAAGGCGTCAAAGGCGGGCTTAATCGCGATAACATCATAGCGACAGCCAATGCGCTTGGCGCAATCCTCGGCGTCGCCAAGGCTCTCTCCGGCCGTATAGCGGGACGGCATCATCACGCACCAGACGCGCTCTGGTCCCAAAGCATCTGCTGCAATCGCCGCGACAGCCGCGCTATCCACGCCGCCAGATAATCCTAATACGATTTGCTTGAAAAAATTCTTATTAACATAATCGCCAAGGCCGAGGCACATGGCCCGCCAATCGGCTTCGTGTCCTGTCAGCTGTTTTTCGAGCTTGGCTTTTGTGCAGACCCAACCACTATCGCCCTTCTCCCATGTCGCAACATCGTAATCCTCGACGAAAGATTTAAGCGCCTGAACAATTGTGCCATCCGCGGCCATAGAAAAGCTTGAGCCGTCAAACACAAGTTCGTCTTGGCCGCCAATCTGGTTAACATAGACAAGAGGTAAGCCTTCGTTATGAACCTTCTCGCCCAAGGCCTCAACGCGCTCTGAGAGCGCCGTGCGCCGCCAAGGTGAGCCATTAGGCGAAATTAAAATCTCCGCGCCTTGGTCGGCCAAATGCGAGGCGACACCCGGCTGCCAGAGATCTTCACAAATCGGCAGGCCAATAGTTATCCCTTTAAACTTTATCGGTTCTGGCAAGGGGCCACGCGTAAAAATCCGAAACTCATCAAAGACGCCGTAATTGGGCAGGTGATGCTTTAGCCGCACATCGGTAATTTTCCCGCCGCGCATAAAGAGCGCCGCGTTATAAAGCTTACCTTCCTCAAGCCATGGCAAGTTAAACACCACAGCAGGGCCATCTTTCGTCAATTTCGCAAATTCTTCAGCATGCAGCTTACAATCGGTCACGGCGGCTGGCTTAAGCACTAAGTCCTCTGCCGGATAGCCAATGACAAATTGCTCCGGTAAAACAAGGATATCCGCCCCGTCAGCCTTGGCCCGTGCATAGGCGTCTCGCGCCTTGTCCATATTTTTACCCAGTGCTCCGACATGGGCGTTAAGTTGGGCGGAGGCGATTTTAAGCTGGGTCGTCATGGGCCAGCTTTAGCTGTGTGCGCTGTGCGTGGCAAGATGTGCAATGGGGCGGGCCTGTTATTTTAGGCCGGCTTGGCCCCTTAATCTTAGCTCTTTAAAAAATCTCAAAATCCGTTAAACCCCGCCATTGAAGATAGAGAATGATGATGAGCAAAAAGAAAAACAAACCTTTTCGTCCAAAAGCCCGCCGTCCGCGAGGCTTTGAGGACAAGCCTGCTGATATTATCAGGGCAGAAAACGCGCTGATCGCCAAAGCTTTTGCGGTTTATGATGCGCGCGGGTTTGAACCCTTGCAAACGCCTGCTTTTGAATATGCCGATGCTTTGGGTAAGTTTTTGCCAGATGAGGATAGACCGAATGTCGGCGTGTTTGCGCTCCAAGATGATGATGAGCAATGGCTCTCATTGCGCTATGATCTCACCGCGCCTCTGGCACGTTATGTGGCCGAGAATTACGATGCCATTGCCAAACCTTTTCGGCGCTACCAATCCGGGAGTGTCTTTCGTAATGAAAAACCCGGGCCGGGCCGGTTTCGCGAATTTGTGCAATGCGATGCTGATAGTGTTGGTGCACCGGGTGCGGCAGCTGATGCTGAAATGATTATGATAGCGGCTGAAATCATGCAAGCCGCAGGCCTTAAGGACGGGCAATATGCTGTCCGGGTCAATAACCGCAAATTACTGGACGGTATTTTGGAAAGCTCGGGCGTGCCGGATACGCAAGAGGGCGCGGTGCAGCGTCTTCAAGTGCTGCGGGCCATAGACAAGCTTGATCGCTTGGGTGTGGACGGCGTGACTGATTTACTGGGCGAGGGGCGAAAAGACGACAGCGGGGATTATACGCAAGGTGCGAATTTAAACGCGCAGGGCATTAAGGCTGTTTTGGGTTTTACAACAGCGTCCAGCCCGGACCGGGGGCAAACGATTGCCCGCTTGCAAAAACTTGTGGGGCTCTCTGAGCGCGGCCAAACCGGGTGTCAGGAGCTGGCCGATATTGATACCCTGCTTGATGCCACTGGTTTTGGGCCAAGTCGGGTTAGTTTCGATACCTCTATTGTGCGCGGTTTGGGCTATTATACCGGCCCCGTTTTTGAGGCTGAATTGCTAGCGGATATCAAAGATAAAAAAGGCCGCCCCGTCAGAATAGGCTCTATTGGTGGCGGGGGGCGCTATGATGATCTGGTCTCGCGCTTTAGAGGCCAAGACGTACCGGCAACAGGGTTTAGTTTCGGGGTTTCACGGTTTCTTTCGGCCCTAGAGCGTATGCAGCAGGTAGAAAATTCGGTTAAACCCCCTATCATTATTTGTGCCTTTGACCGCGGGCTAATGGCGGATTATTTTAAAATGGCAGACGAACTCCGAGCCGCCGGATTGCGCGCCGAGGTTTTCATTGGTGCAGGCAATGTTACCAAGCAGATGAAATATGCTGATCGACGCGGCACGCAAATTGCCGTTCTAATGGGTGAAGATGAAATGGCTCGCGGTGAGGTGACCTTGAAAGACCTTATTTTAGGCGAAAAGGCCGCCAAAGCCATAAAGAGTAATGAAGAGTGGAAATCCACACGCCCAGCCCAAGTCACGGTAAAGCGTTCCGACTGGGTTAAGCACGTCAAAGACATGTTGGGATGAATTTTGATATCAGGCTAACCCCGCCTACTGAGCGCGATTTTATACGGTTGCGCGCTAGCGAAAACTGGGGTGATATCACACAGACACAAGCGCGCGGGGCAATTGATAAGGCCCTTTTTTGGGCCAGTCTCCATCTGGATGACAACTGTATTGGGTTTGGCCGTATTATAGGGGACGGCGTTTTAAATTTTTACATTCAGGATGTCATTGTGGATAAGGCCTTTCGCGGCCGCGGCGGTGGAGAGATGATTATGCAAGCTTTAATGACATGGGCAAGACGCCATGCCAAAGGGGGCACTATCGGATTGCTATCTGTGGCTGGCAAAGAAGACTTTTATAAGCGTTTTGGTTTTACGGAGCGCCCGCAAGGTCATTACGGGGCGGGTATGATGTGCATTATATCAGAAGATGAAATCTAATAAATTACGAGCCGATTGCGTTCAAACCGGCTCGCAAGGGCAGCTCTGTGTCTAGGTTGGGGGTTGACAGTCAGAGTTGTCCAAAATGACGACAGATATCTGCCTCACTGAAGAGATTAAAGCATATGCCATATAAACCTATCCCTACAGATAGATTACAAATTTGTAATGTTTATATTGCAAAATGCGGGATTTATGCCGCCTTGGAATTGTAAAATGAGGGGAAGAAAGCGCCCAAACCCCCTCCGCGAAGCAGGTTAAGCCCATAAAAAAACCCGCCTTACTGAGGCGGGTTAAGGAAGAGAGACAACTTATCAAATCAATAAGTTAATCACTTGTAGAACCTATCAGTTGAACGTAAGCTGAATGTAATAATGATAGGCTTTAACGTGGGTTAAATTGAACCGGCCTTTATAATTCGGACGTCTAAAAGTGCCTTAAGGAGATGATATGTCCAAAGCCGAGCTGGATTTACGCCTATTACCTGTCACACCTTTTGCGCAAAATTGTTCCCTCCTTTATGATAAAATATCCATGGAAGGTGTTTTGGTCGACCCAGGCGGTGAGGCCGACAGGCTTATAGCCGAGTGTGAGACATTAGGCGTTACTATTAAAGAGCTTTGGTTAACCCATGGCCATTTAGATCATGCCGGCGGGGCACAGGATATTCGCGATAAATTGGGTGTGCCTGTTATAGGCCCGCATAAAGATGACCAGTTCTGGATGGATACAATTGAAGAGAGTTGGGAGAAATACGGGCATAAAGGCATGGGCAAAAATATCGTGCCCGACCGGTATTTGGAGGACGGCGAGGTCCTGAAACTGGCTGGTGTGGAGTTTAAAGTTATCCATACACCGGGCCATACACCGGGCCATGTTGTGATTTACAATCAGGCCTTAAAAATTGCCTTTGTCGGCGATGTGCTTTTTCGGGGCTCTATCGGGCGTACGGATTTCCCAAAGGGCAATCACCAAGACTTGCTGAACTCTATAACCCAGAAACTATGGCCATTGGGTCCGGATATGCGCTTTGTCCCCGGTCACGGCCCGATGAGTACATTTGGACAGGAACGTCAGGATAATGCCTTTGTCGCTGATGATGTTATCGGAAAGTCAGGGGCTAATAGTTCCGGTGTAATGTAAAACGTTATGGCTTTTGTTTCAGTCCATGTTTGAGACGGATTGTTCGCGCAATTTCTTGCGGTAGGATTTGGGTGACATGCCCGACCAGCGATGGCAGGCTGTGTTAAAAGCCTCGCCTGACTTATAGTCGAGAAGAGCGGCAATTTTGTTGATAGGCACATCCATTTCATACAACATGCGTTTGGCCATATTGTGGCGCACATCATCAAGAATAGCGCTATAGGTCCAGCCTTCCTGTTTTAAGAGACGTTGTAATTTTTTGGGGTTGACTTCCAACACGTCTGCAACATTGTGGAAATCACTGTTTCCAATCCCGATAATGGTCGGTAAAATATCCCGGACCATTTCCAGCATGGATTGATGATAGGTACGGTCCTTTTTTATTTGTCGGCTAAGGTGAAAGTTTAACAGCGGTTTCAGAATTTTTAACTGACCCCCTATTTTTAAATCGAGGACTTCAGGGTCAGACAGACAGAGTGTTTCGCTGCAATTAAATTCAACCGGACAGTCGAACGTTTTATTATGCCATGTCATATCTTTAGGCGGCATGTGTTGGAACTGTATTTTTTGTATTGGGAACTCATCAAAATAATGGTTGGCGATTAATAGGCTCATGCCGACGATATGTTCTATGATTTGACGACAGGGAGTGGAATAAGCATGAGGGATAATCCTATATTCCAGCAGATTGGTTTCCGAGTTTATACTATAGTCATATTTCACGCCATTAGTGTGAATTTTTTGATAGGCAATGCCTAGCTTGACAAAATCGCGTATAGTTTCTGTCAGTGTCGCCAAATGAAGCATGGGTCCGGAATTCAGAAAATCCATCGGAATGACATGCGCCCATTTCAGCCCCAAACTGGGCTCGTTAAGATCACGGGCTGCGATTTCCAGCAAGTCACAAAACTTGTTCCAATGCAAGAAGCCTTGCATATTGTAGGATCTGGCCAGATCAAGTCCCGCTTTTTTATAGAGGGCGGAGGGATCGCCGTTTAGGGATTCCAGAAATTCGGGAAATCCGGCTAATGCGACTGATCGCGTATACAGAGCCGGCTCTCTCATTTTGGTGTAAACCCCCTTTTATCGGGGTCAATAATGAGCGTCTGCATTATTAAAAATGCCTAACGCTAAAAGACTGACCCAACATTATGTCTTATGGCCACAGACTTTTCCAATTTGCATGTTTTTAAAAGGCAGTTCTGTCCTTAAATATGCGCTCTTGTTTTTAGCCGCGTTGCAAAATTATATCTATTGCGACCGACTTTTAATGTTTCTGGGCCATTAAATAGCGCGCAAATGCCCGCTATTGTCTTTAATATCTATGCTAGACGATGCCGTGCTGGCCAAAGACCTCATCGAGCAGATCGAGTGTGGCGTTCCAAGCGCGTCTTTCGCTACTTGGATTATGTTTAAGAACACCGTCACCACTATCTGCCCCGGCAACCATAAAGGCGTGCGTTGTTTGTCCAAAAGCCTGAATCTGCCAGTCACATTTGGCTTTTGTCAGTTCGTTGCCTAAAGCTAGAACGCTGTCAGGTTCTGCCATGGGGTCGTCCCAACCATGTGCGACAAGTATTTTGGATTTGATTTTTTTCTTGGGCAGGTCCGGGGCATCCAATAGGCCGTGGAAACTAATCGCGGCTTTGATGTCGGCGCCTGAACGGGCCAGATCAAGTGTGCAGAGACCGCCAAAACAAAATCCCATCATGGCAATGTAATTTTCGTCAACTTCATCTTGTTTTTTTGCCGCTTTCAGCCCGGCTTTAAGGCGGGTAAGCAAGGCTTTGCGATCATTTTTTAGTCCCATCATCAAAGTCTGTTTTTCTTCGACGGTCTCGGGCAAGGCTCCGTCGCCATAATTATCAAGTGCAAATCCTACATATCCCAAGGCGGCCATTTGTATCGCTTTATCTTCCGCAAAACCGTCCCGTCCGCTCCAAGCATGGCTTATCAGAACACAGGGCTTGGGGGTCGCATAGGTTTCGTCCCATGCCATATAACCGATACATTTTTGTTTCCCGTCCATATATTCCACGGGTTTCGTCGTAATATTCATCTTAAGTATTCATCCTCTTTATCAGTGTTTGCCACAGATGTGTTCGGGCTTAATCTAGTGATTGTAATCAATTGTGCCACCCATCTCACCCAAAAATATCGAAATTAACTGAAAATTAGCCATATTTGGGTGTAATTGAGGTCGCGTTCTTCAAAAGAAGAGATATTTTATGACCTATCGCAATATAATTTTCGCCTCGTGCTCTGCTTTAATTTTAGCTAGCTGCGCAACCCCGCAGGAAAATCCGAACTATCAATATAGTACAAAATATAAAGGGGCGTCGCCACATCAAAGCGCAAGTGTGCCCATAAGTTATAGAGGCGAAGGCTATAGAGCGCCGCTGGCGCCGGCTGTTGCGACGTATCAAACTGCGTCTCACAATACTCAAACAATAAGCCAAGCTGCGAGTTATAATCCCGAATATCAGGCTTGCCTGTCACGCGAAACCAACCGTCAGCTTATAGGCGGTGCTGTAGGCGGAAGTGCAGGGGCTTTTATCGGCAAAGAAGTCATTGGCGGCACCGCTGGAACATTGATCGGGGCTGGAACGGGCGGTATCGCCGGCTACGGCGTGGGCAATCTAAGCACGAATTGTGAGCAATACCTAACATCCGCGGTCGCGCAAAATAGCGCTGCTGTCCAGACATATAGCCCAGCGCAAAGCGTAACCAACGCGTCATATCAATCTGACAGTTTGCCAAGTTACCAGATCGCCGGGACAACCACCGCACCTTACATAGAAGAAAGCGTCATCACGCAACCCGCACATCAATCTGCGCATATTGCAGTCGCCCAAACGCACGCGCCAGCCCCGTCTCCTACTGACGCGGCTTTTGGCGTGACGACAGGTACGCCGGGTTATGAGGCGGTGAATGCTTCTTTTAATACTACTCCAGCGCCGATTAGCCGGACGGCAAGCGCAACACACTCTTCAACCATCACTCAACCCCCGAGTGGCCGAGCGATCGTAACGGACCTCCAGCCGATTACGCGCTCGGTTTCTTCTCGGACAATTTCTGCAGGATTTAACCCGGCGGGTACAGCACATATTATCGAGGAAGGTGATACAGTTTATTCACTGTCACGGTCTGTATGTGCCACGATCGAGGATGTCCAAAGCCTTAACGGTTTAGGGACAAATTTCAACATCCGGATTGGGGACGCGCTTCGCCTCCCCGCTTCGCGCTGTTAAAACCCGGATTAACCGATTAGAAGAGTTTCGGATTTACGCGGCTTTGAACGACGTTTTTTACTGTCAGCCCCTGCACGATTATCGAGAAAATAACGACGCCGTAAGTAGCCGTCAGAATGAGAGGCTTGTACTCTGAGTCAGGCAGGGATAGTGCCAGCGCTACTGAAATCCCGCCGCGCAGGCCGCCCCATGTCAGCACAGGTATCGCGCCTTGGGTGAAATCTTTAAACAAGCCGAGAAAGCGCATGGGAATGGAAACGGCGGTAAAGCGCGCCAATAATACCAAGGGTATGCATAGCGCCATAATCAATCCGAATTTCGGCGATAAGCCTAAAACGAGGATCTCCAAGCCAATTAATAGGAACAGGACCGAGTTCAAAATCTCGTCTATCATTTCCCAAAAGCCAAAGAGATAGGTACGCGTAGAGTCGCTCATGGCAAAATCTGCTCCTTTATTGCCGATCAACAAACCGGCAATCACAACGGCGATGGGGCCGGAAAGGTGGAGTCTCTGGGCAAGAGCATATGTGCCAGCGACAATGCCGAGTGTGATAAGAATTTCAATGGCATGATTATCCATCATCGCCATCATACGGTAAGCCATCCATCCGGTTAGCGCACCCAGCAAGGCCCCCCCGCCGGCTTCAAAGAAAAACAGCTTGGCGATTTCAACGGGCCCGAAATGCCCCGATCCATGCCCCGATCCATGTTCTGCACCGTGACTGATATCCAGTCCGGTGACGCTAACGGCAATCGCAACTAAAATGGTAAAGACAACAACGCCAACACCGTCATTAAACAGGCTTTCACCGGCGATTTTGGCCTCAAGACTATGGGGCATTTCCACGGTTTTCAAAATGGAAAGCACGGCAACCGGATCTGTCGGACTGATAAGTGCTCCAAAGACAAGCGCCCAGATAAAGGGGACATGCAGGCCCATAAGCTGGGTTAAGCCATAAAAACCGGCTCCGACTATAAAGGTCGAGATAACAACGCCGAGCGAGGCCATAAGGCCGATGGCCCATTTTTCCGATCGTAAAAACCCCATATCAACATGCAAGGCCCCGGCAAAAAGCAAAAAGGCTAACATGCCATTCATCACTGTGGCATTGAAGTCTATCTGGCCGATGGCGGATTTGAGCGTGTCTGTGAGGCCCAATGAGGGCATGATGATTTCAAGGCCAAGCAAGCAGAGTGATGCCAGCAGCGCAATGACTAAGAGGCCGATTGTGTGGGGAAGTTTAAAGACAACCTGATTAAGCCATGAAAAAACGGCTGATAAAAACAGCAAAAGCGCGGCGATTTCAAAAAGTGATAACATGGCGTTCCCTTAAATCTCAAATGTGATCGACCCAGCATAGCAAAATTTGCGCGCAGAGGTCATCATGCCTTCAATCACTCATTAAACCAATGCGTGCGTGCTGGCTAGGGGATGAATGTGGGTCTCCAATGTCTTGATAAACTGGGTGTTTAAATTTGTCTGAGCGTTTTTCGCAGCTCATTTTCAATCGTTAAACCGCGCTTCCACCGATTGTCATTTTTTCGACAAATAATGTGGGTTGTCCGACGCCTACAGGCACGCCCTGTCCTGCCTTACCGCACACGCCAATCCCGGGATCAAGCTCCATATCATTTCCGACATGCCGTATCTGGGTGAGCACGGTTGGCCCGTCCCCTATCAGCGTTGCGCCTTTAAGCGGTTCTTCGATTTTTCCGTCTCTGACACGATAGGCTTCCGTGCACTGGAACACGAATTTCCCCGAGGTAATATCAACCTGACCGCCGCCGAAATTTGTTGCATATATCCCGTCTTTTAAATCGGCAATAATCTCGCCCGGGTCTTTATCCCCGCCCAGCATAAATGTGTTGGTCATGCGCGGCATGGGCGCATGGGCAAAGGTTTCCCGCCGCCCATTCCCTGTCGCTTCGACGCCTAGCAGGCGCGCATTGAGCCTGTCCTGCATAAAGCCCTTCAAAATGCCGTCTTCGATCAGGGTGGTCCGCTTGGTCGGCGTGCCTTCATCATCTAATGTCAGCGAGCCCCGTAGTCCGGGCAGGGTGCCGTCATCGACGACAGTAACGCCTTTTGATGCAACCCGTTCGCCTAACATGCCGGTAAAAGCTGAGGTGCCTTTGCGGATGAAATCACCTTCCAGACCGTGGCCAATGGCTTCATGCAGCAGGACACCCGGCCAGCCCGGTCCTAAAACAACATCCATTTGTCCGGCCGGAGCAGCAACCGAGTCCAGATTAACCCGCGCCTGCCGATAGGCTTCATCGGCCAAGGCTTTCCACTGAGAACTGGCCGTATAAGCACTATAAGCCTTGCGCCCACCCGCCCCGGCAAATCCGGTTTCGCGGCGTCCTTTTTTCTCGACGGTGACAGAAATATTTAGACGCACCAAAGGCCGTATATCATCGAAATGCGCCCCGTGAGCGCGCAAGATTGAAATGGCGCGCCGCCGACCTGACAGGCTGGCAGTGACTTGGACAACATTTGGGTCAAGCGTTCTGCAATAGGCATCGATTTCCTGCAAAAATGAAACTTTCTGGGAGAAATCCGGATGCGAAACGGGGTCGATATCGGCATATAAGTGTTTATTTGTTCTGGTCGGCGGGCTGGAAAGAGTGCCAGCATGACCTGTCTTGGCCATGATGACGGCTTGAGCGGCGCGCCCCAAGGCTTGCGGGCTGAGGTCTGTTCCTTGGGCAAATCCGGTTGTTTCACCGGCCACACAGCGCAGTCCAAAGCCGCGCGAGCTATCGAAACTTGCGGTTTTGAGGCGTCCATCGTCAAAGGTAAAGGTCTCGGACGTGCCGCGCTCTATAAACAGCTCTCCGTCATCGGCATTGTGTAAAACATCATCGAGATATTTCTGGGCTGTGGGCTTATCCAGAGCGCAGTCGTCAAAGACATAATCCTCCTGCGCTATTTGCGGGGTTTTATCCATGAATTAAGCCTCGTTTAGTCTTGCTCTTTATGTAGAGTTTATTTTAGGATAGTCTAGCTATGACTGATCACTTTAATGCGACAATCCGCGCGGGGCTTTATGCTGACGCCAGCGAATTTTCGGCGTATAGAACACTCAGAATAGCGGACTATGAGTCCTTATTGTGAACGTAAAGGGTCAATTATGCGTTACAAACGCCTTTATTTAACAGCAATTTCGGTCCTCGCCGCGATGATTGCGGCCTTTGCAGGCCCAGCTTTAGCGTCGGATGTTATCGGTGTGCCGACTGACGGGGCCATCGGATTTCAACCATCTGCCTCTCCGGTCATGGACATGATCGCCTCTTTCCATAATGGCCCGATCATGTGGGTGATTACACTCATTACCTTATTCGTTATGGTGTTGATGATTTATATTCTCTTTCGGTTTTCTGAAAAGCGCAACCCTGTGCCGTCCAAGACAACCCATCATGTCGGTCTGGAAGTGGCCTGGACAATAGTGCCGGTCTTTATCCTGCTCTTTTTGCTCTTCCCGAGTATGAAGCTGCTCTATTTTCAAGACGTGGTTCCGGAATCGGACATGACTATCAAAGTCACGGGTAATACGTGGAATTGGGAATATGCCTATCCAGATTATGAGGACAAGGTCGGCAGCTTTATTTCTAATGTGCTAGAAAAAGACGATGCCCAAGCCGCAGGCAAGCCCTATCTGCTGGGAACAGATGCGCCTTTGGTTGTGCCTGTAGAGAAAGTTGTGAAAGTCTTGGTGACCTCAAATAATAATCTTCATGCTTTCGCCGTGCCGTCATTTGGTATCAAAATGGATGCCATACCGGGCCGGATAAATGAGACATGGTTTAAGGCAACGAAAAAAGGCGTATTTTACGGCCAGTGCTCAGAATTGTGCGGTGTGCGCCATGCTTATATGCCCATTGAAATCCATGTGGTAGATCAAAGAACGTTTAATCGTTGGATTGCTGATGGCGGTCCGGTTTACGATCAAAACTATATTCAAAAAATAGCGACGTCTGGCGGGCCCGTTGGCGCGACAGCTAAGCGTTAGGAGACTATCATGGTTGCACTTCCAGAAGGCACGCATATTGGCGATGATCACGGCGCTTACGGCGATGATAAGCCCGGCTTTTTCGCGCGCTGGTTTTATTCTACAAACCATAAAGATATCGGAACACTATATCTGATTTTCGCGATTATCTCAGGCGTAATCGGCGGCTATCTTTCCTTTATGATGCGCCTGGAACTGGCCGCGCCGGGCATTCAGGTTTTCGAAAATTACCATACTTATAACGTCTTTGTTTCCATGCACGGACTTATCATGATTTTCTTCATGGTTATGCCTGCCGTGATTGGCGGCTTCGGGAACTGGTTTGTCCCGCTTATGATCGGGGCGCCTGATATGGCGTTTCCGAGGATGAATAATCTCTCATTCTGGCTTTTGCCAGTGGCTTTGATCTGTCTGATGATCTCGTTTTTTGTGCCCGGCAGTGCGTCCGGGAACGGCTTTGGCGGAGGTTGGGTCATGTATCCGCCCCTTTCGACGACGGGCTCGCCCGGCCCAGCCTTTGATTTCATTATTATCGGCCTATTAGCAGCGGGTTTTTCCTCAATTTTCGGTGCGATTAATTTTATCACGACGATTTTGAATATGCGCGCCCCGGGTATGACAATGCATAAAATGCCGCTCTTTGCGTGGTCAGTTCTTGTGACGGCCTTCTTGCTCTTATTGGCACTCCCCGTTTTGGCGGCGGCTTTATTTATGTTAATGGCAGACCGTGTTGAAGGCGGAACAGCCTTCTTTGATCCGGCTGCGGGCGGTGATCCGGTCATGTTCCAGCATTTGTTCTGGTTCTTTGGTCACCCTGAAGTCTATATCATGATCCTACCGGCGTTCGGTATTGTATCCCATGTCGTCTCGACATTTTCCAAAAAGCCGATCTTTGGTTATCTTGGCATGGCCTATGCTATGGTCGCGATTGGTGTTGTCGGCTTTGTTGTCTGGGCGCACCATATGTATACGGTGGGGATGGATGTAAATCTCAAAGCTTATTTCCTTGCTGCGACAATGGTTATTGCCGTTCCGACAGGGGTGAAAATCTTCTCATGGCTGGCGACAATGTGGGGCGGGTCAATCCGAATGACCATTCCGATGATGTGGGCCAATGCCTTTATCTTCCTCTTTGTGATTGGTGGTGTGACAGGCGTGGTTTTAGCCAATGCCGGCGTTGATGCCGCCTTACACGACACATATTATGTGGTGGCACATTTCCATTACGTGCTGTCTATGGGAGCGGTCTTTGGTATTTTCTGCGGATTTTACTACTGGTTCGGTAAAATGTCGGGCTTTATGTATAATAAATTCCTCGCAGCTTTGCATTTCTGGTTCTTCTTTGTAGGCGTGAACCTGATCTTCTTCCCGCAGCATTTCCTCGGAATGCAAGGCATGCCGCGTCGCTATGTCGATTATCCGGAAGAGTTTGCATATTTCAACAAGATCTCTTCATTCGGAGCCTTGGTGACACTTTTGGGTACGGCGTTCTTCTTTATCATGCTGGCAGAGGCTTTCCTGCGCCGTCGTCCGGCTGCGGATAATTATTGGGGTGAGGGGGCTACGACACTGGAATGGACATTGCCGTCACCACCGCCTTTCCACCAATTTAATACGCTTCCGCGCATCAGCGATGATGATGGACATTAAGGCATAAGGTGAGCCAAACACTTTCTAATAAGATCAGAGAGGCCGCTCTAAGCGAAGGCGCGGCCTTATCTATAGGGCCCTCAGCGTCCCTTGGACAGGGCAGCGTTGGCAGTGGTTTATCATTGGCAAAGCCGGCTGATTATTTTGCCCTTATGAAACCGCGCGTCATGGCGCTAGTCGTCTTTACGGCCTGGGCGGGATTAATTGCCGCCCCCGGTCAAATCGGCCTATGGAGCGCCTTTGCCGCAATCCTATGCATAGCGGCCGGTGCAGGGGCGTCTGGCGCTCTCAATATGTGGTATGACGCTGATATTGACGCGCTGATGTCGCGCACTCAGAAACGGCCCTTGCCGCAACATAAAATGCGCCCGCGCAATGCCCTTGGTTTTGGCGCGGTAATAGGCGCTATGTCTGTGTGGACACTTGCCCTCGCTACAAATTGGGTGGCAGCAGGATTGTTGGCTTTTACCATTTTCTTTTATCTTGTGATTTACACGATCTGGCTTAAGCGCCGTACGCCGCAAAATATCGTGATTGGCGGGGCCGCCGGAGCGTTTCCGCCCATGATCGGCTGGGCTGCGGTGACAGGTGATATATCCTTGAATGCCGTGCTGTTATTCATGATTATCTTTATCTGGACACCGCCGCATTTCTGGGCGCTGGCTCTATATAAAACCGGCGACTATGAGCGCGTCGGTATACCTATGATGCCGAATGTGAAAGGTGCAGCCTCTACGCGCTTGCAAATTTTCGTCTATGCTTTGCTGCTGGCGGGCATTGCCATTGCCCCTATTTTTACGGGACTGGGCGGTACGCTCTTTGCGACAGTTTCAATAGCTTTAAACCTCGCTTTTATCGCTATGGCCTATAAGGTCTGGCGGTCTCAGGCGGGTGAACAGGCGGACGCGTCTGACGAGGCTTCGCTTTACGCGGTAAAGTCAGGTGACAGGGCCGCGCGCAATCTTTTTGCTTTTTCTATTATTTATCTGTTTGCGATTTTCGGGGCTTTAGCGGCTGAAAATATTTTGGTCTCTCTGTTCACAGGCGGGCTCTAATGGCGGAGTATAGAGACAAGCCAACAGAATTTACCCGTCCAACCGATGAAGAACTGGCCGCGCGTAAGTCCCGCAATGTTGCCATTGCTCTGGCCCTAAGCGCCTTTATGATCTTTGTCTTTATTACGATGATATCTCGGGGGACAGGTCTATGAGGCCCAATTCCGACGACCTAACCTCCACAGATAACGCCGTGCAAAAAGACGGTAGCCACCGCAATCAACGCACGTCTCATATGCTGGCGCTGACCGCGGTCGCCATGCTGGCTTTGGGTTTTGCGTCTAAACCGCTTTACGATACATTTTGCAAAATCACAGGCTATGGCGGCACAACCCGAACGGCAGAGACAAATACAAGTGAGATATTGGACCGGGTTGTGACGGTCGCTTTTGATGCCAATGTATCAGGCGGCTTGCCGTGGGATTTCAAGCCGGACGTCCGGTCCGTTGATGTAAATGTCGGGCGATCAAATCTCGCTTATTACACAGTGACAAATACATCAAATAGACCCGTAACGGGCACGGCAACATTTAACGTAACCCCGATTAAAGCGGCACCGTTTTTTATTAAAACTGAATGTTTTTGTTTTACGGAGCAAACCCTAAAGGCCGGGGAGACGATGTCTTTTCCGGTTCTGTTTCACATCGATTCTCAGATAGCAGAGTATAAGCGTATGGATGATGTTAAACAGGTTACCTTATCTTATACTTTTTTTGAAACCGAGCCGAGTTCTGCAGACGTGCAGAGTGCGGCTCAAAGCCGCGAGGCTAATAACTGAACTTTGACTGGTTGCAGTCAGGCTTCGGCTTGGCTATAGCAGTCGAAAATTAACCGCTTTGTTTTTGCGGAGGGACATTATGGCAGGACACGCTGTTGAACATGACTATCACCTAATACCGCCCAGCCCGTGGCCGTTTCTGTCAGGCATTGCCTGTCTGATATGGGGTGTTGGCATGGTGACCTTTTTTGCCGGTATTGTTGATCGTACTGGTGATAGCCCGTTTATGGAATTTTTATTCGCGCGCGGCCTTGATAGTTTGCAGGGTCGAGAGGGTGCTTCAGGGGGATGGATACTCCTCCTTATAGGCTCTATTTTTGCCGCGATTGTTATGTTTGGCTGGTGGCGAGATGTGGCCCGCGAATCTGAGGGCGGGGATCATACACCCGTTGTTGACATCGGTCTGCGTTACGGCATGATTATGTTTATTATGCAGGAAGCCATGTTCTTTGTGGGCTGGTTCTGGATGTTTTTCGAGGTCGGATTATTCCATAAAGTCAGAGCGAAATGGAATCCTGATATTACAGAAAATGCGGCGGGTTATGAAAGCTGGCCACCGCCCGGCATCGAGACGATTAATCCGTGGCACTTACCGCTTTATAATACGCTTATTTTATTGCTGTCCGGTACAACCGTTACATGGGCTCACCACGCCCTCGTGCATAAGGATCGTAAAAGTGCGAAATGGGGTCTGTTTCTCACAGTTGTGCTGGGTATTGCTTTTACAGCCTTACAAGCGCTTGAATATGTCGAAGCCTTTGCCCACCGGGGTGTTGACGGCGCTGGTGGTTCGTTCTGGCTTTCAACTAATGTCTATGGTTCAGCCTTCTTCTTGGCGACAGGGTTTCACGGACTGCATGTCTTAATCGGTACGATTTTCCTTTTTGTATGTTGGGCGCGTCTCATGCGCGGCGGTCTCAAGCATGACAAGCATTTCGGGCTTGAAGCGGCGGCTTGGTATTGGCATTTTGTTGATGTTGTCTGGCTCTTCCTCTTTGCTTTTGTCTATGTGATTTTCCAGTAACCGATTGCTTGGAAAAGGGGCGCACCTAACATAATAACGCCGACCCGTTGGGGTCGGTTTTGTATTTAGGCTAGTCCTTTTTGATGTATTGGCTCTATAAGTCCTTATGCGTTTATATTTTAAACCTTTTCTAGGCCTCACAATTTTTACCGTGATTGGCCTGTCCATATTAATAAGTCTTGGGACATGGCAGTATCACCGCTTGCAGTGGAAAACCCAACTCTTAGCAGATGTTGAAACGGCTATTCACGCCGCGCCCTTCACAGCTATATCGCAGATCGGCACCGCCTTGGATGAGAATGCGCCTATAGACTTCCGGCGGGTTGAGGTGACGCTTTTGCGCCGCGCGGATGATCCTGTCTTTTATGTTTACGCGCCCATAAAGCAGGCTTTGTTCTGGCGGCCTTATGAGGTGGCGCGGACCCAGCGGGGCGGGCGAATTTTTGCCGCTTTCGACCCCATTGACGATGCAGCGAAATCAGACGGTGTTGTGGCGCAAAGCGGGCCGTTTCAAATCGCCGGATATGTGCGTCTGGCGCGCGCAAAGACACGGGGACAAGCTAAGAGCACACCAAAGGCTAATCGCTGGTTTGGGTTTAACCCAATGGCAGGCTCTGAAAATGACTGGAATGTCTTATCGGGGGGCGGCGTTGAAACCCGCTATTATATCGATGTCGTACCCAAGGTAACACAAGCCAGCGCCCTCCCCGTTAAACGCCCCAATATTCGCAATAATCATTTTGACTATATGCTGACATGGTACAGTCTGGCGCTTGTTTTACTGATATTCTATGTTTTGCTGCATAGGCGTCAAAACCGGCTGGGTTTAAGGTGAGTTCATGATACGGCGCAAGCTTTCAATTCCGACAAAGCTTTATGGTTCAGCAACGGGCGGCGGGGTAAAGCTGCGCCATCCGCTTTGGGCCGATTATGAGGATTGGGTGACCTTGCGGCGCGATAACCGTTCACATCTTGTACCGTGGGAGCCGGAATGGAATGAACGTCACCTGACCCGCTCGGCTTACCGCACAAAGCTTGCGCGGTTCAAAGCGATTATTCTGGCCGATGAAGGCTATCCCTTTCATGTCTTTCGTGACGGCGATAACAGATTGATCGGAGCCTGTAATATTACGCGGATTGAACGCGGGCCAGCCCAGACGGCAAAGCTGGGCTATTGGATAGGTCAGGCCTATACACGTCAAGGCTTTGCGCAGGCTTCCGTTAAAACCGCAACACAGTTCTGTTTTGATATATTGGGACTGCACCGCGTCGAAGCGGCCGTGAAACCTGATAATCTGCCTTCAATAAAAGTGCTTGAAGCCGTTGGCTATCAGCGCGAAGGCCTCGCGCGCGGCTTTTTGAAAATTAACGGGAAGTGGGAAGACCACATCACCTTTGCCAAACTATCTAGTGATTAGGGGGGCTTAGTGTGGTTTCAGCCCAATTGACTTGAGATGAACAGCCAAGACCGCTCAGGTTAAGACGCTGAACTTAGAGAGGAAAATCAAATACTGATCGGCTTAAAACCGTTCCAAAAAAAGCCACCAAATAGGTGAGAGAATGGCCAGAGTGCTGCTCACGTAAAGAAGCCTTTTGAGCGAGCTTCAGCTATGCTCGCACCCATACAATTTAAGCGGCTATCTCAGGCTGAGGTTCAGGCTAAACCGCGATTTTAGGCTTGTCTTCCTTGCGGTAAGTTCCGAGCTCCTCGGCTATCATAAAGGCGAGCTCTAGGGCCTGATTGGCGTTGAGGCGCGGATCGCAATGGGTGTGATAACGCGAAGAGAGGTCCTTTTCGCGAATGATTTGCGCGGTTCCGCCCAAGCACTCTGTCACGTTTTGGCCGGTCATTTCAAAATGTACCCCGCCCGGCCAGCAGCCTTCCGAGTGCAAAATACGCATGAAGGATTTGACCTCTGACAAAATATTATCAACGGGGCGGGTTTTATATCCGCTTTCCGTTTTTATCGTATTGCCGTGCATGGGATCGCAGGACCATACCACAGACCGTCCCGCGGCTTTCACAGCGCGCGCAAGGGCTGGTAAGTGAGCGGCGACTTTGTCGTGACCATAGCGCGCGATCAGGGTGATGCGGCCCGGCTCATTTTCAGGATTGAGAACATCGAGAATTTTCATCAGCTCATCGCCCTCAAGTCCGGCTCCGACTTTCATCGCAATCGGGTTTTCAATCCCGCGCATGAACTCGACATGGGCGTGGTCAAGCTGGCGTGTGCGGTTGCCAATCCATAAGAGATGGGCGGAAGTGTCATACCAGCGACCCGTCGTGCTATCTATGCGCGTCATAGCCTCTTCATAGCCGAGCAATAAAGCCTCGTGGGAGGTATAATAATCGGTCGCCGCCATTTGCGGCGTGCTCTCGGGTGTAACCCCGCACGCAGCCATAAAGTCCATAGCATCGGATATTTTCTCACACAGAGCTTTGTATTTCTTGGTTTGCTCGGAGCCGTCAACAAAGCCTAAAGTCCATTTATGGATATTGCGCAGATTGGCATAGCCACCCGTTGAGAAAGCCCGCAACAGATTGAGCGTCGAGGCGGATTGGCCGTAAGCTTTGAGCAGGCGCTCCGGGTCGGGTGTGCGGGACTCGGGTGTGAAATCCATACCGTTAATATTATCACCCCGGTAGCTTGGCAGGGTAATGCCGTCGCGCTCTTCAACAGGTGAGGAGCGCGGCTTGCCGAATTGTCCGGCAATACGTCCGACTTTGACAACGGGTTGTCCCGCTCCGTAAGTCAGCACAACAGCCATTTGCATCATGACACGGAACATATCTCTGAGATTGTCCGGGTGGAATTCTTTAAAGCTCTCGGCGCAGTCCCCGCCTTGTAACAAAAAGGCCTCACCACTCGCCACTCTTGCCAGTTTCGCTTTTAGTTTGCGCGCCTCGCCGGCAAAGACAAGCGGAGGATAGCCTTTAAGCGTCGTTTCGACTTGCTCAAGATGCTTCTCGTCCGGGTAATCGGTCGGAATATGTTTATGCGGCTTGCTACGCCAGCTTGACGGGGTCCATTTGGTCATGTCTTTATCCATTTGGATGTTTTTCTTAATCAGGGGCGTTGTCCTAGCATGAAAATAATCCGTCTGCATAGAATCAGTTTTAAAAATTACGTAATTTTATTTTTCCGAGGGTTTTAGCCCTAAAACAGACATTTTATCCGTTTTACAGGCTATGACCGCTTAAATCGGCGGATATCCGTTCCAGCGCTTAATCGTTTTCATGACCAGTGAAGACTGGATGCGATTGACATGGGGCAGGGCTGAAACTGTACGGCGATATATACGCTCATAGTCTTGCGTGCTCGGCGCGGCAATTTTGATAAGATAGTCTGACGCCCCTGTCATAAGGTGACATTCCAAAACCTCAGGGCATTTTAAGGCGGCATTTTCAAATTCGGCCAGAGCGGCATCCGATTGGCTATCAAGAGAAATTTCGACATAAAATGTCATGTGATACCCAAGGGACTCACCATCTAAACGCGCACTATAATGCGTGATAACGCCTTTCTCCTCGAGAATGCCGATACGGCGGTGACACGCCGATAATGACAGTCCGACCTCTTTGGCCATATCGGATATGGGGCGGCGACAATTTGTTTGTAAGAAACTAAGAATATTTTTATCAATGCTATCAATCATGGGAAAATATATCATATAAGTTTAATATATCAGGAATATAT
>CAZHPV010000013.1:0-46313 GCA_964534845.1 uncultured Caulobacterales bacterium | reverse complement strand
CGACATCCAGCGTTGTTCAAGCTATATTTTCAGTTATTGTAATGGACGCAATATTTGCTATGCTGTTTCTGGAAATGGGCGTGTAATGACAAGTTTAGCAAATACAGACAATGTATCTCCTATTACGGCGGTAGATATTAAAACCCAATTTGGGCCAAACATTATTCATGAAAATTTGAATTTCGAGGTCCGGCATGGAGAAATTGTCGGGCTGGTCGGTGGCTCGGGTGCCGGTAAATCAGTTTTGTTAAATACGCTTCTCGGGCTTAAAAATCCTGAAGGCGGAACTGTTTTTTATTACGGCGAGGATCGCAACAAAATGGATAAGGCCGCCCGTGCTGCGGTTAACAATCGTATGGGCGTCTTATTTCAAGGCGGGGCTTTGTTTTCAGCTTTAACCGTGCGTGAAAACATAATGGTGCCCTTTCGCGAGCATACCAATCTGTCTTTAAAACTTATGCGTGAGTTGGCGGATATGAAAATCCATATGGTCGGTTTGCCGGCTCATGCTGCCACATTATTCCCCTCCGATCTTTCAGGGGGTATGCAAAAGCGAGCGGGGCTTGCGCGCTCATTGGCACTTGATCCGGGTCTTTTATTTTTAGATGAGCCAACAGCTGGGTTGGACCCGATCGGGGCCTCAGCCTTTGATGAATTAATACTCAACCTGCGTGAAGCGATGGATTTAACCGTCTTAATGATAACGCATGATCTGGATAGTCTGTTTAGGATATGTGATCGTGTCGCCGTTTTGGTTGATAAACACATAGCGATAGCCGATAGCGTGCCCAATGTGATAAAATTTGACCACCCATGGGTGCAGGATTATTTTGGGGGACCGCGCGCACGGGCCGCTAATGACGCAAAAGAAAAGGTCGTCGGGGGCTAACGATGGAAAATAAAGCGAATTACGCTCTGATTGGAATATTTGTTTTCCTGTCGTTCATATTGACCATATTGTTTGTGGCGTGGTTGTCTAATGCCCAATTTGATCAACAATTTGATGATTATGAAGTCGTTTTTACCGGGCCTGTGCGGGGTATTTCGCAAGGTAGTGAGGTCCGGTTTAATGGTTTGCGCGTTGGTGAGGTCACAAAGCTCAGTCTGGATCCAAATGATGCCGGTTCGGTACTGGTGAGTATTCAGGTGACAGGCGAAACGCCAGTACATACGAATAGTTATGCCCAGTTAGAACCCTTAGGACTGACGGGTCAGAATTATATTCAGGTTTTTTCCGGCGGGGACGACTTTCCATTATTGAGAGATTTTCCCGGTCGCGGCGAACACCGTATTCCCGGACGCATGAGCCAGATTGATAGTTTTGTTGAAGGCGGCAGTACGGTTATAGAAAGCGCGCAATTTGCCCTTAATCGTGTCAATGCGGTTTTAACGGAAGATGCGATAGGGGACTTCCACCAAATATTGAAAAATGTTGAAGTGCTTTCATTTAAACTATCTGAAACGGATATTGATACCGAGCTTATCAATGAAGTGCTTTTGGCATTCAAGACGGCGGCAGACGATGTTGCTGCAGCGTCAATAGCCGTGGACGCGGCCGCAGACGAAGCCAAGACATTGGTGGAGGTGAACGCCAAGGAATTCTTGACGCGCACGCAGAAATCATTGGATGAAGTCGACCAAACGCTCTCAAGCTTTACAGGATTTGCAGAGGGCGGGCGGTCACTGACGGTTGATGCGAGTGACGCGCTTAACAGACTATCCAATTCGGGCTTCACCGATATTGAAGAGACGACAGATGCTTTACGTCAGCTAATGATAACACTTAATCGAATAGCCGATAGTATTGACCAAAACCCTACCGGATTTATTGCAGGTCGCGAGAAACAGGAAGTGAAGTTACCCCAATGAGAAAGTTTAAAAACCGAAATTCGGGGACGTTGAAGTCTCATTCTGTCGCATCCATGTTATCGCGCATGGTTATACTCGCTGGATGTGTAGGGCTTTCGGCCTGTGTGTCCTTGCTACCCGATCCTGAACCGGCCGATCTGGTTTATCGTATAGACAGCAATGTGAATTTTGTCGAAGCCGCGCCGAATGCACCGTCATTGCGTATAGACCGCCCAACGGTAGCAATCGCTCTGCGAGGGCGCGATATTATACTCTCTCAAGCCGATAGGTCCTTATCGGTCGCTAGCGGCGCTATGTGGGCTGATGATATCCCAACGCTTGTTCAGCGCTCTTTATTTGATACGCTTGGAGGTCAAGCCGATATAGTTGGTGTGTTGCCAAATTCCGGCGCACGGCCTCAATATCGTATGAGCGTGAATGTGCTTAAATTCGAAGCTTTGTTCGATCAAGGTCAGAGCAATGCACCATTAGCCATCGTTTCTTATAGTACAGTCCTTTCAGATGCGTCGACGCGAAAATTATTAGGCACGTTTAGTACGACAAAATCTGTAAGGGCCCTAGAAGGGCGGGTGTCCTCTATAGTGAACGCGAAAAGCCAAGCCAATGCACAAGCCATGGATGATATCAAACTCTGGTTAAGCTCTAAAATCGGATCAGCAAAATACGCCGCTGTAAATTAAGGGTAATATACGCAGTCAAATACGGTTTGGTTCTAACCGTTTAAGGCTGCGTCACACAGAAGATAAGCGCGTCCCGCTTCGCTCTCCAACTTCGTCCGAATAGCCTCGCGGTCATTAGAAATAGCATTGAGTCGGTTTTGATATTGGCGGGTAAAGGCTCTTAGGTCTGATTTAAATTCTGCATTGGTTTCCAAGGCTTCTCGGAGATGAGTAACAGGTTCAGAGAGGCGGTGCGAGGTGGCTTGGCTCATGGCGATAGAGCCTTTGGCCTTACGGGCATTTGTCGCCTCTATGATGCATCCATCATCGACAATTGCGGTTGGTGTTAATCCTATTGCCGATAGATCGGCGATGACCTGCAATTCATTGCTATGGGCTGATCGTGGATTTGGAGATGCATCCATGAGAGGATTGGATACGTCACTATCGTTTGCTGTACCAGGGATAAGGTTGCGCCAGTTCCAGCGTGAGCGCCCGCGCAATTCCGGCGGCCTATCGCCTGCGCGTCTTAGGTCTTTATCTTGCAGCGAGTTTTCAGCCAGTGAGGGCTCTGGATTAAACTGAGTGAGGTGCGCATGAGCGTCAGGTTTTTTTATGTCTTTATCGTAGTCGACTTTCTCGACATTTAAATCGAGATCATTTAACGCATCCAGATCATCATATTGAGGAATGTTCTCCTTATTCGCATCGGGCGTCGTTTGACTTTCTATGTCTGCATTTCGCGGGGGTATAACGGGTGGAAAATCCTCCTCTACGGGTTTCAATTTTAGGCGTCCCGTTTTTTTGCGACCTGTGGATTTTGACGAGGATGCCTTTGTAGGCTCAGCTGGCTCGCCAGCCGGTGCGCTCGCCGCAATTGATTGACTGTGTTTATCTAAATTGGTCTGATGACCGTCTTTGGCGCTTACGTCCAAGCGTGTTTGTAATGTGGCCATGTCATTTTCAATACGGGCAATTTCTTTTCGGGTATTGGCTAGACTTGTTTGAACGCGCCGCGTCGCGCTTTGGCTCAGGCTTTCGGCTTTGGCATTTGAATATTTCACCATGTCTTCCATTTCCGCAAATCTTTGTTTTACGGCGCTGTCAGTAAGGCGAGCCGCATCGGCTAAGGCGGTTACGGTTTGTTGCCCTGAAAGGCTGGCCTTGGTCAGACTTTCGGCGCTGGTTTTGGCTGATAAAGCCACGTCCCGCATATTTTTTAAGCGGGTTTCTAGGGTCAATCCGAGGTTTTCTTGTTCATCCCTAAGGCTCTCGATCATCTCAGTAATTTCAGTTGCGTATTTCGCATAGATTTTTTCTAATTCTGTTGCGCGCTCCGTGGTAAGCAGGCCAAGTCTTTCGATTTCAGAATTGTTATCGACTATGGAGGATGTAACCTCCAACGACTGCGCGCGCAAAAAATCGGCAGCAGCACTCACTTTAGCGGAGGCTCCTTCTATCCCGATACGGGCTTCATCTATTTTCTGCTCTGAAAGATTTGAAGCGGATTCAAGGCCGTTTAACTGAGATTTTAAGGCCCGATTAAGAGCGGCCATGCGGTCATCAAAAATATCGGCCATATTTTCGAGGCCAACGCGTTGTTCACTCAGGGATTGGGCAATTTTTTCAGCGACATTATCCGTATGATTATAGGTTGTCGCAATGCTGTCAGTTTGATTTTTAAGTGTGGCTTCCAGTGTACGCATGCGGGAGAGAGAGACGTCGATTTGACTATCTACACGCTCTATTTCCTGTTTTACGGCGGCGCTCATAATCGCAGTTTTACTGACTACGCTTACGTCGGGTTGCGATAGGTCTTGGGCCGCTTGAGCCAGTTCATTCGCTTGTGTCGAAATTTTCGCGAGTTGTTTGAATGCATATCCTGAAATCAGGATAAAAAAGATAGGGAACAAAACCAATAAAGCCAGACCGGCCATTTCCATTGGCTTCATGCGGTTCCAGTTCAATCCCAGGTCAAAATAGCCATAAATTACGGCCGAAGAAATAATCAACCATAAAAAGGCGCTCAAAGCGATAACCCAACCCGTCCACCGAAAAGAAGGGGGTTCCATATTGCCTTGTGAACGCGGCCCCGAGCCGACATCACGCGTGATAAAATCAGGGACTGGATCAAGCTTTGTTTTTTGCGGTCTGTGTTGAGCATCAAGCCATTCCGAGCGCGCAAGCGGTGCGGCTACGATAGCTGCGGATTTTTGGGAATCGGGCTCAGCTTGATCTAGGTTTAGGATGTCTTCTGATTTCGTGATTTTCTCATCCACTATATCCCAGTTTTTATCTGTCGTGTCTTCGAGATCGATATTTGAAATTTTGCTCAGGACAGCTTCTTTGGTCGGATTGTCTTCGGGATGAGTTTCGTCGGGCATTATTTCAGGGGTGATTTCCTGAAGTGGTTCGGCCTTTGTACTCGCCTCGCTACCTAAACTATCGTCCTCGGCGGCGAGATCATCATCGTCAAAATTGAGAGGTTTTAGGCCGAGAGATGAAATAATCTCATGCTCTTCGGGATCAATACTTTTTATCTTTTTAAAAATGCTCACAAAATGATTCCGTGTTCTGACCCTCTATTAACCTGATATAAGATATTTTGCGCTAAAAGTACACTTAACAAGGCGACTACACAAAAGATGTTTGCGCCTTATTGGTGAATAAATGGGGCTGACCATGGTGGAGTCTGTAAAACGGCGCGTGCGCGTCCATATCTCGGATCAAGAACGGGCTTATTTGCGCATGGCAAAAAGCCAAGAGGGTGGTAAATTACCTCTGTTTGACCGTAATGGGCAGCGCATTAAAGATCAAATCATTCGCGCCTGCCTCGATAAAGGCTTGGCGGAACGCTGGTTTTCAAATCCCTTAAAACCGGATTGGCAGGTTTGTCGTTTAACGCCAAAGGGTCGCCGTATTTTACGGTAAGACGTGCCTTTATGGGGCTAGGGGTTTTCGGGTTTTATAGATCGCAAAACAGGCCAGACTGAGTGCAGCCATGCCTATTGGTAAATCTAAGGCTGGATTTAATTTGGCCAAGAAGACGGACGGTGTGGGCAGGGCGGAATTTTCATAATTCACAAATATAGCTGCAAAGAGATTATTGGCCGCGTGAATACCAATGGCAGCCTCTAACCCTCCGTCAATTTCAATGACAAGGCACATTAAAAATCCAAAGAGAAAGTAACTACTCATCGTGATGTAATAGATGAGGGGGCTCTCACTGGCGGCTTTAACGGCTTCCGGATTGGACAGATGTAGGGCCATAAAAAGAAAACTCGTTAGAATATAGGCCAGCCATTTATTTTTAAAAACACTCACAAAGCCCTGATTGAGATAGCCTCGCAACATGATCTCTTCGGTTGCTGATTGTAAGGGAATAAATAAAAGAGAGACGAGTGCAAACTGAAAGAAACGTGTGCTGTCAAATGTGAAGCGCAATTTTGATAGGCCCGTAACATGGCCGATCAATGAGGTGGCGGTATAGATTATGAAGGTAATTATCACGGCCTGCAAAAGACGGTGCCAACGAAATTTACGCGCAGCCGTATGCAGGCTTAAAATTGTACGCTTATGGATAAATTTCTGAACGAGATATAAGCCCACTAACAAAGCCGGAAATGTCAAGAGCATGAGCATATAGTTTTGGGCGCTAACGCTGATCATCTTCTGCATAAGACTATTAAGCTCGGTAGTACCTGTCATGGGCGCGATAAGGATGGCCAAGATGACACTTAAGGCGATCATAATGCCTGTGAGAACGCCAAAGACTGAGCGTGTGCGGCCTTTTGTGTTCCGGTTGGTCAGCCAGAATATGGAGCCAAGAATAACAGTAGCCCCTAAACCAGAGCCCAAGCCTAAGAACTTGATCATGTCCATATTTTCTGCAAAGGCCAATCCGGCACGGTCAAATTCTGTGCCGAGTTCTGGGTCAATTTTAGCGGCTATATCGGGTATAGGCGCTGTCAGAACGCTCTGCCCGATAATCCAGGCAATAATTGTAAACCAGAAGCCTACAATCCAGCTCCACCAGCGGCTTTCACCCATTTGCGTTTGGTCATAATAGGCTTGAGACGGAGTCATTTGTTCGGCGCTTTCTAAAGGGTATATCGTCTCAATCCTTATTCTCTCGGGGTTTATACAAGTTTAATAAAAAACCGCCCATTAGGGCGGTTTCAGCAAATTTAGATATGTAGGCTGTGATTAATAATACACATCCAATAATCGTTCAGAGCCTTTTATGAAATAGGTTCCACTATAGGGGTTTTTACATTCGATCACACTAATGAGCTTTTCAAATCCGTGGTGGTAACCGATACGATTGACCCTGTGACAGACCGTAGAGCGTTTGTAACTGCTAAAGGATCCGAAACCCGAATTATAAAAGCCGTAGGGGCTTGATCCCCAACGATAGCCAGAATAGCTGGGCGAACCGAAGTTAAAGCTGATCCCGATGGCGCTGCGATAAGGGCTACCAAAGGAACTAAACCGGCTTGATCCAAATGTGTTAAAACCAGAACTAAGCCCGAAATTATTAACCGATACAATAGACCGATTGTTCCGAAGATTCCGTGTGCTACCAATCGTACGATTATTACTAATCCTGCGGTTGCTGGTTAAGCCACGGTTATTCGTTAAACTGCGGGTGCTGGTTAAGCTACGGTTATTCGTTAAGCCGCGAGTGCTGGTTAAGCTGCGATTATTTCGTGTAACCCGGTTTCGAACATTGCTTTTACGCGCGTCGAATTTGGCCGATGCATTCGAAAAACGCGCTTTGGTGCTTGATTTCTCGACGGCATGGGCTGCGGGGGCGGCGGCGAGTACGGTTAATGCACCAGCCGCTAGCAAGGTTTTGGTTAAAGATAATAGTGTCATGGGAAACTCCTTTGTTTAGCGACAAGATCATCTTTAGCAAATCGGATTTGAAGTCGTGCTGAAAGCTTTGTTCATTTTCGGTTAATACTTATGCCCGAAGAGTTTGGGATGACTGACTCGCAAATTGAAATAGATTTTAATCACCTCAATCGATATATTGGAGGGGATATTGAGCTGACCGCAGAACTTTTCGGTTTGTTTCAACATCAGGTGGAAATGTGGGGGCGGGCGCTTATTGTTGATACCGATGATGAAAGCTGGGAATCGGTAACACATTCCTTGAAGGGCGCTGCCTATGCGGTCGGGGCGCTGGCACTGGCTAAGCTGTGCGAAGATGCTGAAGCGCTCATTGGTGAGCGTAATCGTCCGGGATTGCGCGATATTGCGGTACAGAACATTGAATTTCGGACCTCACGCGTTATCGCCGAGATCAAGCGGTGGGAATACCGCCAGAGAATTAATAAACTAAAACACGGCTAGTCCCGTGGTCACATCATATCTATGATGCGTAAAATTAACAAAATTTGTATCGAACTGACGCAAGAATAGTATATAAGGACTATATGCTGATACGCTTTGTGACCGATAATCTTTTTTCTATAAGCCGCGCTGGTCTGGCTGCATTATGCTTATGTCCGGGCCTTGCTCTTGCGCAAGATGCGCCTTCTGATGCTGTGTTGGGTAATGCAAATGATCCGGATGCGGCCGTTGCTTATTTCGGCGGCACAGTTCTTTATAACTCGGAATATCTCGGGTCTGCCGATGAAGAATTCCGGGTGCTACCCAATCTGAGCGTCTATAATTTCAAGGGGTTTGATTTTGCGGCATTAGCGTTGAGTTATGATTTGGTGGATATTGGCGGTGGTGAAGGTCTGGGGAGTTGGTCTTTACGCTTGGGGCCCCGCGCGGGATATCAATTTGGCCGCGATTCTGATGATAGTGAGACATTGACAGGGCTGGAAGATATTGATGGCAGCTTGGTAACCGGTGGATTTGTTCGGGCGAGCTATGGTCCCGTGGGTGTAAGGGTCAATGCTGGACAAGATATTATTGGCGGACATGACGGTTTTGTTTTAGATGCTTCAGTGGGTACCCAATTACCTTTGGGTAATTTTGTTATTCAACCTTCCGTTAGCCTGAACTGGGCAGATAGTGAACACAATCAAAGCTTTTTTGGGATAACGCCTGAACAAGCGGCTATTACAGGCTTGGATAGTTTTTCAATCGGATCGGGTATTTACGGATATTCGTTTAATGCTGTGGGCTGGGTCGATATTGGTCAATGGCAGGCAAGTGCAAGTTTCTCATATCGCCGATTTGTCGAAGATAGTCTTGATAGTCCGATAATTAATGCGGTCGATGGTAGCCGAAACGGCATATTTTCGAATATTAGCCTGACGCGGAAATTTGATCTCTCAAGGTACTAAAGCCTACCCTCAAACTCACAGGTCGGTATAATGTGGTGAGTGCGGTTTTAGCTTTTTAAGGCTTCGTCCAAGGTCTGTTGCAAAGCCGCACTACTTGCGCCTGGAACAAATTTATCATTAATGATGAAAAAGGGTGTCCCAGTCAGAGCCGGTATCCTCGCGGCGAGATCCAAAGTATCTTCGAGCTGTTTCTCTAATTTGTTATCCTTCATATCAGCCTGCATTTTTGTGACATCAATGCCGTTGTCCTTTGCAATCTGATTAATGCGGTCTGCGGATAGTCCGCGTTCGGCCATGAGCGCAAAATGCATCTCTTTATACTTGCCTTGCCGATCTGACGCCAAAGCCGCTTTTGACGCCAAGCGCGATGTTTTTGTCTTGCTATCCAGAATGGGCAGCTCTTTGAAAACAACCCGGACATCTTCCGGATGTTTCTTAATGACCTCTCCAATCCAACGCGTGGATAATTTACAATATCCGCAATTATAATCAAAAAACTCGACAATGGTGACTTTGGCATTCGCAGGTCCGATTGAAGCATCCCGGCCGTCGTTTTTAAGGTCCTTGGCGTATCTTTTGATGGCGTCTTCATTTTCCTTAACGACGGCTAATTGCTCCTTCTTTTCGAGTTCTTGTAAGGCCTCGCCAATAACTTCAGGGTTCTCTAAAAGGTATGATTTGATTATCTGTTCAATCTCAGCCCGATCAGCTGTGGTGGGTTGTCCGGCCTGCGCGCATCCTGAAAGCGAGGTGAATGATAAGAAGAGGGCGGTAGTTATTAGGGATCGCATAAAGTCTCCATGCAGCATAGGTAATCACGCCATGCTATGCGCTGTTTGTTTTCGTCAGGCTATAAGCCCTTGTGCGTAAATCAAGTTATTTAAATAAAATTACGTTTTAAAAAGGGTTAAAAGATCCGAATAAAGCCGATTTTAAACTAGGGACGCCGACGACGGCCGCGTTTGGAGAGTTGGCTATCTGATATAACGATAATATCGCTCGCCCTTCGCCATTGCGGCAACGCTCTTGGTAAATCAGTTTGTGCGCGTTTAGCAAAAGACCGCGCGCGTTGATAATCGCCAATAGCGTAAGCCTGTTCAGCCGTAGCGTATTTTGCCAGAGGCTCCTTGTTTTGTTTTCCGTAAGCCTGTGCAAGTAAGTACCAAGCTGTCCCGCTTGTATTTTCTTTTTGTAGGGCTGATTTTAATAGCTCTATTGCAAGATCTAGATTTTCGGTGTCGGCAATCTCGATCAGGGCTTGAGCTTTTGCAATCTGCAGTAAAGGCGCATCTGGTTTTAGGCGTAAGGCCTCCGTTATTGAGGGCAAGGACTCAGGCCCTTTTCCACTTTCATAAAGTATCTGCGCCTTCAATTCGTGATAATATGGATTTTCGGGGTAACGGCCAATTAAAGTCTCTATTTCCTTTAGAGCGCCTGAAAGGTCAGCGGCTTTGAACCGGGCGACAGATCTGGCATATAGGGCCTCGTCAGAACTATCGCTTTCCGGATAGCGTGAAAACACTATTTGTGGGGCTTCCAGAAAGCCTCGTAATTTCGCCTTCATTAACTCCATGCGTTTTAAGTCTTCTTCTGAGTCCGTGGCATCACTATACGGGCTTTCTTCCACAACTTCCCGCAGATTATCAATACGTTCGCTTGAGAGGGGGTGAGACCGGAAATAGGGGAACCGACGGGCTTGTGACAAAACTTCCTGATAACGATATTTGTCAAAAAACTGGATAAGACCTTTTCCGGATTGTCCTGTTTTTTCCAGATATTGCACGGCATATTGGTCAGCAACAGACTCACCTGTTCGTGTGTGGGCGAGGACTTCCAAGGCGCCAAATTGTTGAGAGCCGCCCAAGATCAGGGCTCCTGCGGAACCCTCTCCGGCGAGTATTGCTGCAAGCCCGAGGCCGGCTGCGATCAGAATAGAGCCATAGGCACTCCGGTTTTGGTAGTCACTGCGTGCTATACGGCCATCTGCAATATGGCCCGCTTCATGGGCAATCACCCCTTTTAACTGGTTCGGCGTATCAGATGCCATAATAAGCCCTGAATGTAGAAATATATTCTGTCCCCGTGTCACAAAGGCATTCAAGCTATTATCATTAACGAGATATAAGTCGACAGCTCTCGGTGTTAAGCCAGCCGCTTTTAATATTGGATTCGTAAATTCATTGAGAAGTTCTTCGATTTCCGTATCGCGTAAAAGCGATTGTGCTGCGGCGGAGGAGACCGTGAAAAAAATGACCGATAAGGCCATAAAGGCAGAACCTAATATTTTTTTAAATGACCGCATTCAGATAACCTTAGCTCGCTTTCCTAGGAAAACATTTCGATAGAGGCACCATCACAAGCCCGAAAGCTTACGTCAAGTTACTGGCCTGTAACATTGCAGTGATGAGTATGGCCTGAACAGGAGATGTTAACCCGTGGCGGTGTTTTGCCAATATTGACTTAGTCGGGCTTCTTTCTAAGTCCGAACCAGCCCCGTTTTTTTGGTTTTTTCGTGTCAGACCCAACGGCTTCGGATTTATTGCTATCCTCAGTGAGAATTTTAGATGTGACTTCCGCCTTAACGGGTCTGCTTGGGGCTTTCTTTCGTCCCGGGCTTTTAGCTGTTTCTTTGCGCTTGACTGGCTCTGCCTTTTCAGAGCTCGCTGATTTTGTTGTAGTCTTCTTGGCAGGTGCCTTTTTAGGAGTAGCCCTCTTGGCAGGGGCTTTTTTAGTCGCCGCCTTCTTGGCAGGGGCCTTTTTAGCAGGAGCTTTTTTAGTTGGCGTTTTCTTGGCCGCTTTCTTAGGCTTGGGCGCTGCGTCCGTTTCGGGTTCTTTGCCTTCCTTTTTTGGTGCAGCTCTGCGGCGCGCGGTGGATTTAGCCTTGAGTTTAGTTTTACTTTCTTTGGCCTTTTGTGTTTTTGTTTTCGGTTTTCCTGCTTTGCTTACCGTTGTTGTGTCGGATTCTGGCTTCTCTTTGCGGGCAGGCGCCTTGCGTCTGGCAGCGCTCTTGGCTTTTACCGATTTTGCTTCATCCTTTTCGGTATTGCTATTATCAGGGGCTTGATCATCTGTTTTCTTTTTTGAAGCCGCTTTTTTCTTGGAGGGTTTTTCGGCCTTTTCTTTGCGATTAGGCGCTTTTCGGCGCGCGGAACTCCGGGGCGTGGATTTGGCTTCAACAAGCTCTTCAGCTTGCGGGTTTTCGAGAGCCTCATCAGAGCTATCTGTTTGGGACTTGCCCTTGCGTGCCGGGGCTTTGCGCCGTGACGACGATCGTGCTTTTTTAGCCGGTTTGGAAGTCTCACCTTCAGTGCTGTCAGGGACATCACTTTGAGAGGTCTTATCGTCATCTTGGCGATCTTCCGAACGCATCTGTTGCGCGTCTACGGTTTCAGCATGGCCTTTTTTACCGCGACCACCGCGACGTCCGCGTCTTCGTCTGCGTTTTTTAGGTTCGCCATTTTCGTCAAGTTCAGAATGTGAGTGTTGAGCATTTTGCTCTTCCGTATTATCGCTCTCGTCATTTCTACGTTTTTTGCGCGATTTTTCATTTTTCTTGGAAGCTTTTCGGTGCGCAACTTCGATAGCAGCGAGTGGATCCTCCTCCTCGGGCCTGTTTTCCAGACTTTCTATCGCGAAAGCCGGACGAATAAGCGTGTCGTCGCCGACAAGTTCGGTGAACATATCAAATTGCGCATCAACAGAATGTAGGAGGTCGCGTTTTTCATTAAAAATGTAAACGGCAACATCGGAGGAGACTTTCAGGCGAATACGTTTCATCTGCCGCCGCGCGCCGATCTCTTCAATAGCACGGATAGCCGCCAGAGCGCTTGATTCGACTGTTCGTTTGCGGCCCACGCCGTCACAATGTTCACAATTGGCCGTTGAGCCTTCAAGCAAGCTTCGTCGACGTCTTTGGCGCGAAATTTCCATGAGCCCAAATTGAGAAATCCGGCTCATTTGAACGCGGGCCCTGTCTTTCGACAAGGCTTCTTTCATGCGTTTTTCAACAGCGCGGTTATTTCTATTTTCGTCCATGTCGATGAAGTCGATAACAACGAGACCCGCTAGGTCGCGCATACGCATTTGTCTGGCGACTTCCTCGGCCGCTTCAAGATTTGTTTTTAGGGCCGTGCGTTCAACATTGCGCTCGCGTGTGGAGCGCCCCGAATTTACGTCCACTGAAACCAAGGCTTCCGTGGGATGGATAACGAGATAACCACCAGATTTAAGCTGTACCAATGAACTCAGACTGCCTTCTATTTGTTTCTCGACGCTATAGCGCAAATATAACGGAATAGGGTCATCATAAAGTTTTACGTTTTTGGCATGGCTAGGCATCAGCATTTTTATAAAAGTTTTGGCCGACTTAAAGGCCTCCTTGCCTTGCACTAAAATTTCATCGATATCCTTATTATATAAGTCGCGGATGGAGCGTTTGACCAAATCTCCTTCTTCGTGGATCAAGGCAGGCGCAATGGATTTGAGTGTTGTTTCTCTAACCGTTGCCCAAAGTCTTGATAGATAATCATAGTCTCGCTTTATTTCTACCTTGGTGCGCTTTGCTCCGGCGGTGCGCACTATCACGCCCATACCTTGTGGAACCTCCAGATCCGACATTATGGTCTTAAGGCGCTTGCGATCAGAGCCATTTGAAATCTTGCGCGAAATACCGCCGCCACGAGGCGTGTTAGGCATAAGTACGCAATACCGACCTGCCAAGGACAGGTATGTCGTCATCGCGGCGCCTTTATTACCACGTTCTTCTTTTACGACTTGAATGAGGAGGATTTGTCCCCGTTTGATGACTTCTTGTATTTTATAGCGTCTGCGCGAAATACGGCGGCGGCGCGTTGAAGCTGTTTTGGCTTGCTCGGCGGCGACTTCATCATCATCGTCTTCGTCGTCATCATCTTCCGAAGTTTCATCAGCGTCTTCGTCTTCAGAGACGCCGTCCGCGTCATTTTCTTCATCCCCATCGTCATCTTTACCAGAGTCAGATAGCGCGTCGGCGTTCTCTTCCGCCTCATTTTTCTCATCCGTCTCCTGATCGTCTTTCTCATCTTCGGCGTCATCCTCTATGATTTCGGCCTTTTCAGCCTCAATGAGAGCCAGACGGTCTTCATAGGGAATTTGATAGTAATCAGGATGTATTTCGCTAAAGGCCAGGAAGCCGTGGCGATTTCCACCATATTCTACGAATGCAGCTTGTAATGAAGGTTCGACACGCGTCACACGGGCCAGATATACATTGCCTCTTAATTGCCGTTTATTACGGCTTTCAAAGTCTAGTTCTTCAACACGGGTACCTTCTACGACGACGACCCGGGTTTCTTCCGGGTGGGAAGCATCGATAAGCATCTTTTTTGACATGAATTTCTCCAAAAGGCCTGACATGCGCGAACCGAGACATAGACTTTGCAATTTGAGGCATAGCTATGCGGCGCTGCAGGTGAGGCGAATAAATAGTTTTAAATGTTTTCGTTTGTTTCAAGACGCGCTGATTAGTCCCAACGAAAACGGGTTTCGTCGTAAACTTTTCCAGATTTAGACCTAATGCGCGCATATTAACCTTTGATATGCAGCCGAGGGCTGCGTGAAACACAGCAGTTTCTGCTGTGATGTGTGGCATGAGGAGGCTTAAATGACCTCAATCGACTCATAGGCTCACACTTGGGATTAACTAAATGCCTGATTTTATTAAAAACGCAATCGCTTTCTTTTAAAAATGTGTCTGCAAGGCATCTGGTAACACAAAATCAACGCATAGAGCCCAATATATGGTGAATCAAGGATTAAAATGCGGAACTGGACAAAACGGATAAACAGTCTTTTGTGCTGTCTCGGCCTTTTGGTGGTGATAGCTATGCCAGCATTTGGGCAGAGCGTGGACAGTCTTAAGCTCATACCTGATAATCAACAAACACTGGTGACTATTTATACAAGTGACATTTCGGAAATCCCGAAGGTTTTTTCAATAAGCGGGGAAAACACCCGTCTTGTCGTTGACTACAAAATAGCCAAGCCGAAATTGGGTGGTGTTAAGAAGGCAAATGGCCAGACCCATTTGCAAGGGGTCGGACATGTTCGTAATATTCGCTATGCGCTCAGAGAGGAAACAGGCTTGCGTTTGGTTTTTGATTTGGCAAAGGATGCTAGGTTTTTGAAAACGGATGCGACATCAAAAAACCCGAC
Source organism: uncultured Caulobacterales bacterium (assembly GCA_964534845.1). Taxonomy (GTDB): domain Bacteria; phylum Pseudomonadota; class Alphaproteobacteria; order Caulobacterales; family Maricaulaceae; genus CALCKU01. The sequence continues at coordinate 31,288 of CAZHPV010000013.1, read as the reverse complement.
ACATTATGAAATCAAGATTGTTGGGCGCCCCTTACCAAAAATAAGTCGGTCTGAGTTTCAAAATCCCAATCTTCCAGAACGGCCGCCTCAGACGAACCCTATAAAGATGAGCCCTATAAATTTGACGGAACCGTCACAAAATGAGCCGCAAGTTAAACAAACACCAATTAAACTGGGTAACGTTACAAAACCGCGCTATTTTAAAAATAGCATCCCTGTGCCACGGCTGGCTCCACCTCCAGATGAAATTTTTGATCAAACCGAAATCGTGAAACGTCCCGTTATCGTTATTGATGCCGGTCACGGTGGTTATGATCCCGGCGCGATTGGTCAAGGCAAGACCAAAGAAAAAGTTATTACTATGGCCGCCTCGAAAGAATTGAGACGTCAATTATTGCAGACAGGAAAATATGATGTCGTCCTTACACGCTCCAGAGATGTTTATATAGATCATGAAGAGCGATTGAAAATTGCGCGCAAAGCGGGTGCGGATCTCTTTATTTCTGTTCACGCTGATTCGACGCAAACCCATTCAGCCCGTGGGGCCTCTGTTTATACGCTCGCTGACCGCGCTAAAGGCCGGTCGCGCAATATAGTGCGTTCGCAAAACTGGATCTTGGATGTCGATCTGGATAAACAAACCGACCCGGTTGGGGATATTTTGGTGGATTTGGCGCAAAGAAATACGTCCAGCCAGTCAGATGCCTTCGCGGATGTCTTATTGACACAATTAAAAGGAACGACCCGGCTTATTGGCAATTCGCACAGAAAGGCTGGCTATTTCGTGCTTTTGGCTCCGGATGTGCCTGCTGTATTATTGGAGCTCGGGTTTTTGTCTAACGCATCGGACGAAAAATTACTGAATAATTCTGCCTATCGCCAAAAAATTATGCGGGCTGTCACGGATGCAATAAATACCTATTTTAATCATCAAAGATCGTGACTTGCGATTGGATTTCGATATATTCCCGTAATAGGTGAATCGGTATTGGGCACAAATGATTATAATGTGCCATAATAAGGCCTAATTTACCCCGCAATTCGCCAAGTCATTATGACTGTGTGAGCAATTAGGACATCCATGAAGAAATTTGTGAAATTCATGAAATGGTTTATCGGGCTAGGTTCCGTGCTCGCCGTGATTTTGGCTGTTTGTGTCATTGTTTTTTTAGTGCGTGTCACGAAGGACTTACCTAGTGTTGAGGCTCTGGCGGAATATAAGCCCCCCATTATGACGCGTGTCCATGCAGGCGACGGGAAACTCATCACCGAATATGCCAAGGAAGCCCGTGTCTTCGTGCCCATTGAAACTATACCGGAGGATTTGCAACACGCTTTTGTATCGGCTGAGGACCAGAGATTTTACACGCATGGAGGCTGGGATGTGATTGGCTTGGTGCGCGCAACACTCTTTGGAGCCTTTGATTATGTGCGCGGTAAACGTGTCGGCGGGACCTCGACTATTACGCAACAAGTCGCTAAAAATTTCCTTGTGGGGGATGAATATTCTATCACGCGTAAAGTGCGGGAAATTTTCATTGCGCGCCGTATCGAGCAGGCGATGGATAAAGATCACATTCTAGAACTTTATCTCAATAAAATATATTTCGGACGTCGGGCGTATGGCATCGCGGCGGCTTCACTAAATTATTTTGATAAGCCGATGAAAGATTTGGAACTGTCTGAAATTGCCTATCTGGCCTTACTGCCCAAGGGGCCGAATAATTACCGTCTGGATAACCCTGATAAAAAAGAACGCGCTCTTAATCGCCGTAATTATGTCTTGGGTCGTATGGTTGAAGATGGATATGTTACGCAGGAGGAGGCCGATAAAGCCAAATCTACCCCGCTTGAAATTACCGAAAGACTCGTTGGCGATGAATATTTGGCAGCGGATTATTTTGTCGAAGAGGCCCGCAAGCAAATCTTCTCCATGTATGGTGAGGACGAACTTTACGAAGGCGGTCTGTCCATTCGCACAACACTGGACACACAAATGCAGCTAAAAGCCCGTAAAGCGCTGCGTCGTGGTCTAATACGCTATGATCTTCGACATGGTTACAGGGGGCCGTTATCCCATTTTGATAGTTTTGACGATTGGAAGAAACGTCTGGCTGGTTTTGAGACCCCACGCGATATTGGTGATTGGCGTTTGGCGCTGGTTCTCGGGGCCACGGATGAGGCGGCGGAACTGGGGTTTGCGGATTTAGGCGAGGGCGATAGCTTACCCGATAGAGGGACATTGGCGCTATCTGATATTGGTTGGGCAAAAATACCGCTCGAAGGCGGGGAGACAGGGCCAGAGTTGAAATCGGTTAAAGAGGCTGTTGATAAGGGCGATATTATTCTGGTGCAGGCCAAGCCCAGTTCGAAAGATAAGACCGAGTATAATCTGCGTCAGATACCCGAAATTAATGGCGGGCTTATCGCTATGGACCCGCATACCGGACGGGTTTTGGCTCTCGTGGGCGGATATAGTTTTGATCAAAGCCAGTTTAATCGGGCCACACAGGCTAAGCGGCAGCCGGGGTCCGCTTTCAAACCTTTTGTCTATGCGGCGGCTCTAGATGAAGGCTATACGCCGGCCTCTCAGGTATTGGATGCACCCTTTGTTATAGAACGTCAGGATACGGAATGTCCGGTTGAGGAAGAACTCGATAGCGATGGCAACCCGATTATTATTGCCGAAATTGAGGGCGCAGTCGGGGGCGACCCGCAACCCGAGCTGCGTGGTATCAACTTGCCTGAGCCATTAGCAGGGGAAGAGATTGAAAGCGAAGAGGGTGAAGGTGTTGAAGGCGAAGAGACTGAGGAAGAAGAGGAGTGTGAGAAGTTTTACAAGCCAACAAATTATACGTCTGGTCAGTGGTATGGTTTAAGTACTTTACGTCTGGGGATTGAGAAATCGCGAAATGCGATGACAGTGCGTCTGGCAAATGAAATCGGTATGCGGCCTATTTCCGATTACGGTCGCCGATTTGGGATTTATGATGAGGTAAAACCGGAACTCGCATGGGCGTTGGGCGCAGGTGAGACGACATTGCTAAAACTGAGTGCGGCCTATTCCATGTTAGTGAACGGTGGAAAGCAGGTTACCCCTACCATTCTAGACCGGGTGCAAGACGGTACAGGGAAAACGATTTTCGTGCATGATAAACAGGTCTGTGAGGCTTGTCAGATTGACGAATGGGACGGACTGCCGCCCCCTGAATTGCCTGATATTCGCGAGACAGTCATCGATCCCGTCACGGCCTATCAAATGACCTTTATGCTTAAAGGGGTTGTGGATAATGGAACAGGGCGAACCATCGCCTCTGTCGGGCGACCTTTAGGCGGTAAAACCGGTACAACTAACGACTCTTTGGATACGTGGTTTATGGGCTTTTCTCCTGACCTTGTTGCCGGGGTTTATGTTGGTTTTGATAACCCTAAAACACTTGGAGCTAAGGAATCGGGCTCAAGTGCCGCGGCTCCGATTTTCAGGGACTTTATGAAAGAGGCTTTAGCCGGAGAAGATAAAGTTCCCTTCCGTATTCCAGAAAATGTGACGCTCTCACCTGTAAACCGTGTAACAGGCGAACCGTCCTATATTGGTGCGCCGGAATTTATTCTCGAAGCTTTTCGTCCCGGAACCGAGCCACGGCTTGGCGCTCTGAAATCGACAATTCGCATTGGCAGCGGAGCAGGTAGTTTTGGCGCCTCAGACTTTGGCGGCGGGTCGGACTTTGTTTATGATTTTGATGATGAAGCTGGGTATGAACCAGAGGGTTCACCAAAGTCTGCCTCCGGTGAACAGAAAGCGACGGCGGATGCGGGAGCGGGTGATCAGGCACAAGATCAAGCAGAGGAACGGGCAGAAGAGCAGGGCGTGGCAGAGGCATCTGAAAGCCGTCTGGACAAATTACTAAATGCGGCAGAAGAGAGTTTGGACGTTAATACAGAGACGGATATTCCGGCGCTAAAAAAGTCAGGCGCAGAAAAGGCGGTAAATAATGCGGCAGAGACCGCATCCGAGACTGTCGAGCAAGGCGTTAAGAATGTTCGCCGCGATAACCCCGTTATACCGGAAGTCGCGGGCGAGCCATCTCCGCCTGCACGACCAACGACGCCAGAGGTCGATGACGATATTGATGACGGATTATATTAATGCGGTCTGATATAGAACATATGCAAAAAGAAATTGAGCAGGCACTCGAACTGCTAAGGAGGCGCCTTTGACTGGGAACCTTCGCAAAAACGTCTGGCAGAGCTAAATGCTCTCTCAGAGGACCCTAATTTCTGGAACGATCCCGCAATTGCACGCGGCCTAATGCGAGAACGCAATCGTCTCGAAAATGCCTTTGCCGATATAGAAGAAATAAGGTCTGAACTAACCGATAATGTGGAGTTGGCGGAACTGGCTGCGCTTGATGGGGATGAGGCGCTTTTAGACGAGGCGGCAAAGGCCTTAACACTATTGCACAATAAGGCAGGCCGGGCGGGTATAGCCGCGCTTCTTTCAGGTGAGGCAGATAGCAATGACTGCTTTGTTGAAATCCACCCCGGCGCTGGCGGGACAGAAGCTCAGGATTGGGCTGATATGCTCTACCGAATGTATGTACGTTGGGCCAACTCACGACAGTATAAGGTCGAAATTTTAGAGGAACAATCCGGTGATGAAGCCGGTATAAAATCGGCCACATTTAGGATTAAAGGTGAAAATGCTTATGGGTGGATGAAGACGGAATCAGGCGTGCACCGGCTTGTTCGGATATCGCCTTTTGACAGCAGTGCGCGGCGCCATACGAGCTTTGCAAGCATTTGGGTGTATCCCCAAATTGATGATACAATTGAAATCGAGATTAATGAAAGCGATTGCCGCATAGATACATATAGGGCGTCAGGTGCGGGCGGGCAGCATGTTAACAAGACCGATAGTGCCGTGCGGATTACCCATGAACCAACGGGCGTGGTAGTGCAGTGTCAGAGTGATCGCTCCCAGCATAAAAACAGATCTCAAGCCTGGGACATGTTGCGGGCGCGCCTTTACGAGTTGGAACTCCAAAAACGCGAAGAGAAAGCACAATCCTTAGCAGATTCTAAATCTGAAATTGGTTGGGGGCATCAAATCCGCTCTTATGTCCTCCAGCCCTATCAGCAGGTTAAGGACTTAAGAACAGGCATTGAAACGTCAGACACACAGGGCGTGCTAAACGGCAAGCTGGATGATTTTATGTCGGCGTCTTTGTCAGCCCGTTTGGACGGGACGTAACGCTAATCTTACATTCAAGGGCCCGTAAATAATGAGGGCCCTGCGGTCTCAAATATTTTAGGATACTTTTTGAGCCGGCGCTTTGAGCTTTGTAGGCGCTGAACTTTTGCGCGAACATTTTCCGTCAAAAAACGCACCATTTGCTATGATGAGTTTATCTTGTACAATGTCGGCTTGTACATTCGCAGTTTCCGCTAATTCGACCGAGCTGGCATCAATTTTGCCATTTATTTTTCCGCGAACCTGAACAGAGTCGCAGACCACTTTACCGTTAACGACGCCTTGCTCTCCAATTATAATAACGGTTCCTTTTATATTACCGTCAATACGTCCATCAATCTGAACCTCACCGTCCGTCTTGATATCGCCAGTTATGATCAGGTCGCGGGCTAAAATAGACGGAGCTGTTGCAGAGGCCATAGACCTTGCCGCAGGCTTTTTAGGGGCGACATCCATCATGGGTGTTGAAGGTGAGTTAGTCTTGTTGAACATAATTTCCAGCTTTCAAAAATCTGTCTGGGTCGTAAACACGTCCCTGAAAATGAATTTCATAGTGTAAGTGCGTCGAGGTACTTCGGCCTGTTGAACCCATACCCCCTATTTTATGCCCTTTTTCTATTCTTTGTCCACGCTTTACATAGGATTTTTCTAAATGGGCATACCGGGTAACGAAACCATGCCCATGGTCGATCTCTACGATTCGTCCATACCCGCCCTTGCGTCCGACATATGACACAGTGCCGGCGGCCGTGGCAACAATGGGTGCTAACCGATAAGACGCAAAATCGACACCTTCATGGAATGTCGGGCGTTTCGTAAAAGGGTCTTTACGCGTACCATAAGAACTGGTTCGGAAATTATCGACCTCTATGGGGTGTCCAAATGGGAAAGAAATCAGGGCATCATCAAGAGCTTCTGCCTCTGCAACCCTTGCCTTGATACTGGCAATACGTGACCCAAACCCGTTTTCCCCAACACGACGTTCCTTATCCGATAGATCAATAAACAGGCCACCTTTACCCAGAGGTCCGGATTGCAAAACGGTTTCGATGTTTAAATCGGTTGATCGGATAATAGCACGGCTATTTTCTATACGGTCGAGCGTTTGGGTTTCAGCATCCTCCAATATGGAGTCCTGCGTGTCCGAAATTTTTAGCAGGGTGCCGTCAACATTTTCCCTATTTTCCAGACTGGCCTTTTTGACAATTTTTGTACGGTCCTGCCGCGGAATAGCACTTCGGATTTTGGGAGACATGAGAACGCGGCTTTTTGCATATTCGGCGCGAGTTAACTCGGTCGCTTCGACTTCCGTATTGCCTGATTTAAAAATCTGCGAGAGCGTTTCATGTTTTTCTTCAAGATTTTGCGTAACCTGCTTAAAGCTTTCGCGTTGTTGGTCCAACATGAGGCGGGCATTGGCTTCTTTTGCCCTGCTGTCTTCAAGCAAACGCTCATATTGCGCTTTCACGCGCTTGACTTCTTTCGCGGGTGCTCGAAAGGGATTGTGCCCCCAGATAAGATTGAAAAGGGTAATAAGTGACCAGAGGGCTAAAAAACTGATAACACCCACAATTGCCATTTGCAGCTTGGTTCCAAAGACGTAATAGCTGACCTCCCCGCCAGAGCGCAAATAGATTTGGCGCTCGGGAAAGGCCCGAAGAATGCGTTTGCGGCTTTCTTCAAACACGTCGTTAAGCATTAAAGTGAGTTCCCATTTATTTATAAGAGCTATAGGACAAAATAATTACAAAACATTCAAGGTTTTTATTCTTTTTTTTTAGCAATTTATTATTAAAATTTCTCAAGCTAACCGAATTTCCTTATGGCTTTCCTCTAAAACCCCTGATTATTTGTGTTTAGCGCAGGCTCAAAGGCTTGTAATAGCGCTCAAACAGGCCGGCCATATCTCGGGCTTGGACATTGAATGGTGGTTTTAATTTGCCGGTAAAATGCGTTTCTACAAGGGTGTGGTATAAGCTAACTGGTTGTAATTTAAGAGATTTCGCGACATATTTAAACCAACGGGCCCCAGCTGCGACATGGTCGATTTCATCCGTATATATAATTTTAAGCAGATCTGCGCTCTTATAATCACCGACATGTTGCAATTTTTCAATCATAGAGGGTGTGACATCCAGCCCTCTTGCCTCCAAGACCATTGGCGCAATCGCCAAACGGGCTGCAATGTCCGACTGGGTCGCTATAGCTGCGTCCCACAGCCCGTCATGGGCCGGTAAATCACCATACGTTTGCCCTAAATCTGCAAGTCGTTTATTGAGCATGCCGAAATGCCGGGCTTCATCGGCACAGACCTGCACCCAGTCGGATATAAAGTCATGACGGTCCTGTTCCAATATGATGGGGCTTGGGCCGAACCGGCAAATCATATCAGCTGCCAGATCAATGGCGTTGAGTTCAATATGGGCAACAGCATGTAAGAGAGCCGCTCGACCTTGTTCACTGCCGAGCCTGCGGCGCGGAACCTCACCGGGGCTAACCAGTTTAGGACGGGTGGGGCGTGCCGGTCTGTCGTTTAGACTTGTTATGGGGGCGCCTAACTGGCGTGTGTCATGCCAGTCCTTTTCAAGTTTTTGAGCCGTTAACTGCTTGTCTTGAACCGTGTCAGCTTTCAGTACAGCAAGAGCATTCTCATAAGCAGCGCGGTCTTGAACTGGCATTACGGACTCCTCACCGCGGTGCTTCATGCGCGGGGTTAGATGGGCAAGTTATGGAGCGCTTCAGTTTTGCGCTTTCAAAACGTCCAGTACTGCATTGACATGGTTTTTGACCCGGACTTTGCGCCAGACTTCGACAATCTTCCCTGTAGGATTAATCAAAAAAGTAGCGCGTTCAATTCCCATATAGGTTTTACCATACATGTTTTTTTCAACCCAGACGCCGTAATCTTCCGTCACCTTGCCTTCACTATCAGACCCCAGAGGGATTTTAAGGTCGTGTTTGGCAATAAATTTTTCATGTTTGGCAACTGTATCACGTGACACGCCGATTATCTCTGCGCCCAGCGCCTGAAAGGCAGCCAGATTCTCAGTAAAACCGATCGCCTCTTTCGTACATCCGGGTGTGTCATCGCGAGGATAAAAATAAAGTACTAAAAACCGTCCGGAAAAATCTTTTAAGCTTATCGTGTCTCCTCCGTCTCTTTGCATAACAAAATCGGGGGCTTGCATTGAGGGTTCCAGCGGTTTCATAGGTCAGGTCCGTTCTATATGAAATTTATGAATTCAATGGTGTTTTCTTAAATGATCTCATGATAGATCACCTTTACGCTATGACCGATAATTCTAAAATCGACAAGGCCCTTTTGGTGTGGCGCAAAATTTTTGACGCCGCAAAACCCAAAATTTTTAAGCCAGCGCAAAACACGGACCCATCGCCGCGTTCACCGCTGTCTGTGAAGCCTAAAAATCTCATATTAATCTTATTGAGCCTGATCGGTGAAGTGCTCACAATATTATTGGGTTTGGCTTTCCTTTGGTTTTACCTGCTTAATTATGTTTTGGCGCAGGATGAGAACGATGTGTCCTTCTTGCGCAAAATAGTCGAGCAACAATTTTCTAATGCCTTTAATGGGGCCAATGCTCAAATCGAGGCTATGACCTTTAAATGGTACGGGCCAGACAATGCGTTTGATTTTTCAGCGTCTGCAATCTCTGTTCTCGACCCATCAGGTGACGTGATAGAAAATATCGCTCAGATCAGGAGTCAGTTTACCTTGCCCGAGGTGCTATCCGGGTCTTTTACACCGCGAAAATTATTCATCGACGGAGGGGCTTTGTCTTTTGTGCGCTCTGAAAAAGGCGAGTTAAAAATGGGCTTGGGATTGCCAGATGATCTAGGAAAAATCCAATCCGTTTTCGGGTCGAAAAATGTTAAAAACGATACGGGTTTTTCGCCGCCAGAGGGATTGCAATATGTAGCGTTGAAAAACGGAGCGGCTTTTATTTCAGATGCTCAAAATGGACTTGATATTGCGCTGAAAGACGTTTTCATAAATTATGATATTAGTGCTGAAGACCACCTAAAGCTAACGCTTAATGCCCATATTGGACCAGACATCACCACAGGGCGCACTATTGCGCTCACAACGGTCTCATCTGACGGGCTGGAAACGCTCGCAGTGGATATGGATATAAAAGGGCTAAACTTGGCTACAGACGGGCCAAGGGCTGGGCAATTATCCTCATTGCGCGGCTTAAATGCGCCGGTAGATATAAAGGCCAAGCTGGGCATGTTGCGTGATGGCAGTTTATCGAAAATGGATATCAACCTTTCCGCCGGGCCGGGTAAGGTGGATATTGCGGGGATTAATGACGTCCTTCAACAGTTTCGAACGCACGTTAAATATGACAAAGCGACCCACAAAATTGATATGATGGATACGGTGTTGGAGGCGGAAAAACTCGCTTTTAATGCGCAAGGCCAAATCGATTTAAAAGCGCAAAATTGGGATTTTGAAAAATGGGGGGAGGTCGATAATAGCTCAACCTCTCAAAGCTTGGCGAATGTACTAGAGAGCGAACCAGAACCGGATAATGCTTCACAAGCGCGCGCACTATCTCGGCTTTTCTCATTTGAGTTTACCCAGATAAGGGCTGATGTGACACCTGTTTTTGAAGCGCCAATACAGCTTGAGACAATAGCCCTTACAGGCGGGGTAAATAGTTCGGATAAGCGGGTTGATATTGGACAGGCTGACCTTGATTTCGGAAAATTTTCCGCTGTAGTTAAGAGCGGATTTCAGTGGGGCGAAGACTTAACGGATTTCAAAAATCTAACCGGGAAGGTTAAGGTCAAAGGCGAAATGCACGCCAGCGATCTCACGCGGCTTTGGCCAGTAGATTTTGCTATAGGAGCGCGGCTATGGATTAAACGCTCCATTGTATCAGGGCAGCTTGAGAACCTCCAATGTGATTTTAAATTTTGGGAAGGTCTGTTAGCGGAGAACTTGTCGCCGGAGAACCTCAAGCTTAGCTTTGATGTATTTGGTGGTGATGTTAAATATATCCGTAGCATGACGCCATACACAGGAGCTGGTGGGCGCGGGTTGATTTCAGGCAATGCGTTGGAGTTTTGGGCGGATCAGGGTCAAATCGGAAATATAGAGGTTGAAAAGGGTTATGTGTCCATCCCCCGTCTCTTTCCTAAGGGCGGCGATATTAATATAAATGTGGATGCGAAGGGAGAGCTAACCGATCTATTAGGGTTAATCGACCAGAAACCCTTTGAATATGTGAGCCGCTACGGAACGGATTACCGGGATTTTAAGGGGCAAGGGAAAGTCAATTTATCTATAACCCGTCCCTTATTGGTCAATTTCGAACGTGACCAGATTAAATATGCCTCCACAGGCGAGCTCTCAAATGTTTCGGCTCCGTTTTCAATTGGTTCGCATAGGCTTACCGACGGGCAGATGATATTTAGTATTGATGAAGATGGTATGACGGTTTCAGGGCCTGTGAAATTAGGGCCTTGGAGCACACAAATGGATTGGCAAGAGATTTTTGACCAAGGCGCCACACCGACAAAATATGAAATTAAAGGACGTTTGACCCGAGAAGACCTAGACCGACTGGGTATTGGCCTGCGGGCTTTTATCGGCGGCGATGTGGATGTGGAGGTTCTGGCTACGGGCACCGGAATTAATATATCGCAAGCGAGCCTACGGGCCGATCTTACGCCAGCAGAAATGGTATTGGGTACGTATTGGGCCAAGCCTAAAAATATTGCGGGTGAGTTGAAAGCCAGAGTGAAGCGCCTTGACGATGGCGGTGTGAGTTTAGAAAACGCCTCTCTTGAGGCGCCCGCCTTATCATTAAAAGGAGACTTGTCGCTTGCGTCCGATTTTCGTTTGATAGATTTACGTGTGAGTGATGCCAAAATTGAGAATCTTGTCGATGGTAAATTCACCCTGCGGCCTTCGGCGACGGGCGAGGCTTTGAGCCTGAGTGTCATAGCCGATTATCTGGATTTATCGACTCTTGTCGGCCCCTTGCTTTCGGGTCAGACCAGCACTCAGAATTTTGGACTGCCCTTTGAAATTGACGGTATTATAAATCGCCTCTTATTAAATGAGGCTTATGTCCTTCGAGACGCCAATATTGCCGTCGCCCATGACGGGGAGGGTATAAAAACTGCCTTTATCGACGGTGAGACGCTGGCCGGTAGTTTTCATGCCTCTATAGAGCCGGATTCGGACGGGGTATTTCGCCAAGCGGTTATGCGCGTGCCGGATGCGTCTGAGGCCAGTTTTGCATTTTTTGGCATTGATAATATTTCAGGCGGGAAAATGCAGATAAATGCGGAACTGCCGCCCACCGGCCTAGAAGGGACAATTACGGGTAATGTCGCGGTTAGCGAATTTAAATTACTTGAAGCCCCGATTTTGACCCAGATGTTATCATTGGCATCCCTGCAAGGTTTAGCGGATGTTTTTGGCGGAACAGGTTTGCATTTTGATAGTTTGAAATTGCCGTTTTCTTGGCGTGAAGGCAAATTGCAGGTTAGTGATGCGCGCGTGGCGGGCTCTGCATTGGGCATGAATGCGAACGGCGAGGTCGACGTGGGCAATAGCACTGTCGATATAGCGGGATTGCTCGTGCCTGCTTATACGGCTAATGCGGCCTTGCAAAATATTCCCGTACTCGGGGAATTGCTTATCGGGAAAGAAGGCGAAGGACTGTTAGCGCTTAATTATACCGTGAAAGGGCGTTTTGATAAATCACAGGTTAGCATAAATCCGCTATCGGCACTAACGCCGGGGATATTACGCCGTATATTCCAGCTCGACGATGAGGATCAAGCCCTGACCGGTTCGGAGACCCCGCAGCAGCCTTAGCTTGGGCGATTGCTTTTTTGGTGGTGATTAAACGGGTTTTATAAGGGCGTGTCGTTTTTTGCCGACAGATAATTTAACGACCCCTTCAGCATTAATATCGCCTTGGCTCAAAAGGGCCTCGTGCGTATCGACTTTCAGATCGTTTACTTTGAGGGCGCCGCCTTTAATATGGCGTCTGGCTTCGCCCTTAGAACTTACAAGACCGCACAATAAGGCCGCGTCTACAACAAGTAAATCCCCGAGCGCGGCTTCAAAAGTCGGTAGTCCTGCAGCACTCCCGCCTTCTTCAAACGTTTTTCGCGCTATAGCTTCGGCCTCTTTTGCAGCTTGCTTGCCGTGCAATAAGGCCGTGGTCTCATTCGCCAGCCTGATTTTTGCTTCGTTTATACCTGCGCCTTCAAGACCTTCCAGCACGGCTATGTCTTTTAAGTTTAAATCTGTAAATAGGCGCAAGAAGCGCCCGACATCCGCATCGTCCGTATTGCGCCAGAACTGCCAGTAATCATAAGCACTTTTTACGTAATCCTTGCCAAAAGCCGGATCGGCATTCAACCAGACCGCTCCGTCTGCTGTTTTTCCCATTTTTCCGCCTGAGGCTGTTGTGATAAGCGGCGAGGTAAATCCGTAACATTCGCTCCCCTCCATACGCCGCGTGAGATCGACACCGGTTGTGATATTACCCCATTGATCCGAGCCGCCTAATTGTAGACGGCAGCCATGACGTCTGAAAAGTTCCACGAAATCATAGCTTTGCAAGAGCGGGTAATTAAACTCCAAAAATGTCATAGGAAGCTCGTTCTCAAGACGGCGCTTAACAGTTTCCATTGTGATCATTCGGTTTATTGTAAAGAGCTTTCCGACGTCGCGTAAAAATTCAATATAACCCAGACCGTCCAGCCAATCTGCATTATCAACCATAATGGCGGCGTTCGGCCCGTCAAAATTTATGAATTTCTCAAAGACCTGCCTAATGCCCTTTTTATTCTCTGCGATCATGTCGTCAGTCAATATAGGGCGCGATTTATCCTTCATGGAAGGGTCGCCAATTTTGGTTGTGCCCCCGCCGAGTAAAACAATCGGAATGCCTCCGCATTGTTGCAAGTGGCGAAGCATCATGATTTGGACAAGTGATCCCACATGGAGACTGGGTGCTGTGCAGTCAAAGCCGATATAACCGGTTAAACCACCTTTGGCCGCCAAACTATCAAGAGCTTGTTCGTCCGTGCATTGATATAGAAAACCCCGTTCAGTCAGGGTTGTCATAAAATCGGATTTATAGGTCGTCATTTTATCTTTCGTCTTCTCTGGACTTTCACAGGTTTAATATCTGCGTGTCTCTATCAAACCCGTGCGTCATGTCAAAGACTTAGACAGACAAATCAAGCTTTCTCTTGTGCCGTACCGGGCTTACTAGAAGCTAAGCCGGGCCATATTTTGACATTGCTGGTTAAATTCCTCAATTGTGTCGGCGATAATGTCCGCAACAGGCTTTACAGTATCGATAAGCCCAACAGATTGCCCCGCCAAGGCTGGGGCGGCATTCATATCCCCGCCAAAATAAAGAGTTTTGATCTCTTTCATGGCGCTCATATCCATAACCCCTTTAGCGAATATTTCACTGGTAAAATCGGTCTTAAGGGCGCGAACACAGGGACGGCCTTTCTTGTTTAGAATCCAAGTCCCCGTAAGGTCGGCCTCTTTAATAGCTGTTTTATAATTTTCGTGAACTGGACTTTCCAGACTGGAGACAAAACGCGTGCCCATTTGTATGCCTTCCGCACCAACTGCGAAGGCGGCGGCCATGCCTATCCCGTCAACAATACCGCCCGCAGCAATAATAGGCAGATCAATTTCTTTGCGTATGGCCTGAATTAAAACAAACAGCCCCACTTCCTCCGGGTTTTTAAACCCGCCGCCTTCAGTGCCTTCAACGACAAGTCCGTCCACACCGGCTTTGGCGGCTTTTAGGGCGCCTGCAAGATTTGGCACGGCGTGATAAACGGTTAATCCCGCACCTTTAAGCGCGTCGATATATTTGGACGGATCGCCCGCAGATGTCGTGACAAACTTAGCCCCGGACGCGATGACCATATCTATAATTTTCGGGTCTTTGATAAACAATAAAGGCAAATTAATGCCAAAGGGCTTATCGGTTAACCCGGACATGGCGGCGATTTCGGCGCGGCAATTCTCAAGCTCGCCGGAAGAGGTTTCGATAACGCCGAAGCCGCCTGCATTAGAGACGGCTGAGGCGAGTTGGCTGCGGGCTATCCAGCCCATCGGGGCCTGCACTATGGGATATTTACACCCCAGATGTTGTAAGACGCGGTTAGGGTGTGACATGTGCGTGGCCTTCCTCTTAGCTGCTTTTATTGGCGCTATAGGTCAGAGCCATAAAAACGTCTTCCAGATCAGGTTCTTCTGTTCGCAGATCTGCAATAGAAATGCCTGATTGTGCGACGATTTGCAAAACTTCGGAAATACTGTCAGTGCCAGATTTGTAATCTATAGCTAGGCTGCCGTCTTCGCGTATTTTTGCCCCGATATCTTTAAGGGCTTGGGATAGCTGGGTGTGGGGTTCGCTGGCGCTTATAATGATCGTGCGCTTGTCAAGACGCGAGAGTAAGCTGGTTTTATCATCATTGGCGACGATTTCGCCCTTGTGAATAATAGCAATTTTGTCGCACAGGGCTTCGGCTTCTTCTAGATAATGCGTCGTAAGAATAATAGTCGTGCCTTTGGCGTGTAATTCCTCGACATAGGCCCATAATTGTCTACGCAGCTCGATGTCCACGCCAGCTGTTGGCTCATCCAAAATCAGCACAGGCGGGTTATGAACCAAGGCCTTTCCAATAAGCAGGCGGCGTTTCATACCGCCTGAGAGTTGGCGAACATAGGCGTCTTTCTTTTCGAGCAGACCAAGGGCGGCTAAAATCTCTTCTGATCGGCGATCGGATTTTGGGACGCCGTAATAGCCAGCTTGCAGTTCTAAGGCCTGAAAAGGGGTAAAAAATACGTCCATTGAAATTTCTTGAGGGACAACGCCGATCGAGGCTCTGGCTTGCCGCGTTTGTGTCTCTATATCATAACCGCAAATTTTGGCATTGCCTTTGGATTTGACGACAAGTCCGGCTAAAATATTTATCAGGGTCGATTTCCCCGCTCCGTTCGGGCCCAATAGTCCGAAAATAGACCCGCGCGGGATTGTCAGATCAATGCCCTTTAAGGCAGTTTTTGCGTCTGATTTACGGGTTTTACCATAGATTTTTTCTAGCCCCCTAATCTCGATAGCCGGGCTAGAGGTCGCTCCTAAGGGATCAATTATATGATCGTTCTTATCGATTCTGGAAGGTGGTGACATAATTTGATGACGTAGAGAGATTGACCTTTGATATACCGTCTCATATGAGATGGATAATAAGTTTCTAATTCGGGATATGAGAATGTCAAACCCTGACACCAAGATCATTGTAACAAATAAACGTATTGCTTGCGACGGCGGTGGCGGCAATCTGGGACACCCGAAGACCTGGCTGGATATGGGTATGGATACGGAAGTTGTTTGTAAATATTGTGGGCAGGGTTTCCGCTTAGATCCAGAGGCTAAGCCCTCAGCGCATTAGGCGCGTATAGGAAGTCTGTGACCTGACGGCTAGTTCAACGCAAATCTGTAGCGTTTGCGAATATTTGCGGCGGGCTGCGCCACACCATTTACTGTTTTTGGGAAAAACCGTGTCCGCTTTGCCGCGCGTTGAGCGGCACGGACGAAATCGCGTTCGTAATCGGCCGCTTGTACGGATACGAGCTTTGCAATATTCACCCGACCTTCCGCGTCGATTGAGAGATCAAGCACGACTAGGCCTTCTACGCCTCTACGTTCGGCTCGCCTTGGAAATTTCGGAGTCGAATTTCGTCTGACTTTAGGGGCGACTATGACGTCGTTCGGAGGAATAATAGCGGGACGAATGGCGGGCGCCACAGTTCGGCGCGGTGCGGGGCGGATGATAGGCCCGCCCGCAAGTATGTTATCAGGTATTGTGTTCTCTTCAGGCTTAATGGCTGGTGAAGGTTTTGCAATGTCTGGATTATCTTCCAGTTTCCGGCTTGGGGTTGCTTCCGTTTGGTTTTCCAGATTGTCTTTTATAGTCCGGATGTCGTCATCCCGACCGCCTAAGAAAGAGGGGCCCCATTTTCTCTCATAGCGGTCAAGCGCGACCAATTTGTCTATACGTTGGCTATCAGGTGCGTAGAGAATGTCTGTAACCTCAGACCAGCTGCGGGCCTCTTCATCATTGAGTATTAAAAGCTGGGCTTTTGCAGCACGGTCATATTCCGAATTCGGGTAGGTTTGGACAAAATCGTGTAAGCGAGCGCGGCGAAGAGGCGCGAGCGGTTCTGCCATAGCGGTTCGGTAAATTTTAGAAATAGCGCTGTCTTGGGAAATGTTCGCCGGCTGACCGATTTGACGGGAATGTGTCTGATAAATGTAAAAGCCAACGCCTAGAATTATGGCTAAAAGAATAAGAGCAAAGAGGCGCTTTGACCGCGCTGAGAGACCAGCCCGTCCATCGATAGGCGGCTCTAGCTCTTCGGGATCATCTATATCCTGATACACGTCATGTCTCTTTTAGTTGTCTTCTGCCCATAATAATGACCATAGGGAACCCCATTAAGCGGTTAACGCATAGTAACAAATTTATTCTTTAAAAAAGCTGAATAAAAATCTGTGGCAAAAATTGGGCAAGCCCTTGAAAAAAAGCGTTCTGACGCGCAAAAGGAGGCGAAATTCAGGATTCTTTATGTCAGCCTCTGCGCCTATCAATAATAGTTCCCATATCGTCTTGGTTGACGGCTCTGGATATATATTCAGAGCCTATCATGCCTTGCCGCCTCTAACGCGTAAAACCGATGGATTACCAATCGGTGCTGTGGCCGGGTTTTCCAATATGCTTTTCAAGCTATTGCGCGATCAAAATGATGAGGACAGGCCAACCCATTTTGCGGTGATCTTTGACGCCAAAGGCAAGACATTTCGCAGCGATATCTATCCCGAATATAAAGCCAATCGATCCGCACCGCCAGAAGACTTGGTCCCACAATTCCCGCTCACACGGGATGCAACGCGGGCTTTCGGGGCGGCCGCTATTGAGATGACGGGCTACGAGGCGGATGATTTGATTGCGACCTACGCAAAGCAGGGGGAAGCGAAAGGGGCGCGGGTTACCATCATTTCTTCAGATAAGGATTTAATGCAGTTGATTTCCGATCAGGTGACGATGGTAGACACTATGAAAAACCGCACGCTTAGTTTTGCTGAGTGTGAGGCGAAATTCGGTGTCGGGCCGAATAAGGTCATTGATATTCAGTCCTTGGCTGGCGATAGTGTAGATAATGTCCCGGGGGTTCCGGGGATTGGTGTTAAAACGGCGGCACTTTTAATTAATGAATTTGGCGATCTGGATACTTTATTGTCCCGCGCTGGCGAAATTCCGCAAAAAGGGCGAAGAGAGAAGCTCTTAGAGCATGCGGATATGGCCCGCATTTCGCGCGAACTTGTGACGTTAAAAACCGACGTCGCGGTTGAAGTACCTTTAGAAGCTTTAGCGGTAAGCGACCCTGATATTGAACTTTTGTTCGATTTTCTTGAAGATATGACATTTAGGACACTAACAGCTCGCGTGAGAGCGGCCTTGGGCGAGGGTGAAACGGACGGTCTTCGCCGCGATGATACCAAGCCCGAATTTGTTACACCGACAGATAAACAAACACCTGATAATGTTGTGTTCGATAAGGATAAATATGAGTGTGTACAAACGCCGGAGCGCTTGGCGCATTGGATTAAGCGGGCCTTTGAGACAGGTTATATCGCTGTCGATCTGGAAACAGATAGTCTGGATAGTGCAGAAGCCAATCTGGTGGGTGTGTGTTTGGCTGTCGAAGATAATGAAGCCTGTTATATCCCGCTTGGTCATGTTGGCGGTGATGATTTGTTAGGGGCAGGCGCTCCAAAGCAAATAGCTATGCAAACGGCGTTAGATATGTTGGAGCCGCTCTTGCATGATGAGAGTGTCTTAAAAGTCGGTCAGAATTTTAAATATGATCTCGGGGTTTTTCAACGTTACAGCGCGAATGGACGCTCGCTTCGCCCGGCGCCTTATGACGATACAATGCTGATATCCTATGCCTTATCAGGTGGTCTGCACGGACACGGTATGGACTATCTTGCCGAGACCTATTTTGGATATAAACCCATTAGTTTTAAGGAGATTGCTGGTACGGGTAAAAAGCAAAGAACTTTCGATCAGCTCTCACTGGAAGACGCCACGCCCTACGCTGCAGAAGATGCGGATGTGACCTTGCGCTTGTGGAAGTTCTTAAAGCCTAAATTAGGCGGCCATCAGGTCTCCACGGTTTATGAAACACTTGAGCGTGGTTTGCCTATGATAATTGCCCAAATGGAAAATCAGGGCATTAAGGTTGACCGGGCAGTGCTCGCACGGCTGTCGGGAGATTTTGCACAGAAAATGGCAGGGTTGGAAACGCAAGCTCATGAGATAGCGGGTAGCCCGTTCAATCTTGGCTCGCCTAAACAATTAGGTGAAATCCTGTTTGATCAAATGGGCTATCAAGGGGGTAAGAAAACCAAAACGGGTGCATGGCAGACGGGGGCAGGGATATTGGAAGACCTTGCCGCCTCGGGTGAGGCCTTACCGCAAATTATTTTAGATTGGCGCCATTATTCCAAGTTAAAATCTACCTATACTGATGCTTTGGTCTCGCAGATAAACCCTCAAACGGGGCGGGTGCATACAAGTTTTTCTTTGGCGGCTACAACAACGGGACGTTTATCCTCATCTGACCCGAATTTGCAAAATATCCCGATCCGCACTGATGATGGTCGAAAAATTCGCGACGCCTTTATTGCAGAGCCGGGCCACGTCCTGATTGCCGCTGATTATTCCCAGATAGAATTGCGACTGCTCGCCCATGTGGCGGATTTGCCGACAATGAAGCAAGCCTTTTCTGACGGTGTGGATATTCACGCCCTAACCGCCAGTGAAATGTTCGGGATAAGTTTGGCTGATATGGATTCGGATACGCGCCGGCGAGCGAAAGCGATTAATTTTGGTATTATTTACGGTATTTCCGCTTTTGGGTTGGCGAATAATCTCGGTATTTCACGCAGTGAAGCCTCTGAATATATCAAAAGCTATTTCGAGAAATTTCCGGGTATAAAAGCCTATATGGATGCTGCGAAAAATGAAGCGCGGGAATATGGCTATGTTAAAACCCTCTTTGGACGCAAATGTCATATTAAAGGTATTAAAGACCGTAATCAGGCTGTTAGAGGGTTTGCCGAGCGACAGGCTATTAATGCACCTATTCAGGGCGCGGCGGCGGATGTGATAAGGCGAGCCATGATTCGTATGCCAGAGGCGATTGAAAAAGTCGACGGGGCGCGTATGTTGCTCCAAGTTCACGATGAACTTGTTTTTGAAGTGCCAGAGAATAAGGCGACAGACTTGCAGGATATTGTTATCAAGACGATGGAAACCGCACCAATGCCGGCGGCCAACATTTCTGTACCGCTTGTTGTAGAGGCGAAAGCGGCGCTAAATTGGAATGATGCGCATTAGATGCGTTTATAAGGAAATTAAATAATGACGAAACTTGTACTTGTCCGTCACGGACAATCCACATGGAATTTACAAAACCGCTTTACGGGGTGGGTCGATGTTGGCCTGACACCAGCCGGTGTGAGAGAGGCTAAAAAGGCGGGTAAATTACTGACCAAGGAGGACATTGATTTTGATGTTGCTTTTACCAGCTATCAGCAGCGCGCGGTAAAAACCTTATGGCTAACATTAGAGGCCCTCGAGCAAATGCATATACCTGTCACAAAGGATTGGCGCTTAAATGAACGTCATTACGGCGGGCTTACGGGGCTAAACAAGCAGGAAACGCGCGATAAGCATGGTGACGAGCAAGTCCATATCTGGCGACGTAGTTTTGATATACCTCCACCGCAAATTGATACAGAAAACGAGTTCCATCCGTCACATGATCCAAAATATGCTGGCATTGATCCCAGTGAGCTACCCACAGGGGAAAGTCTGAAAATTACGACTGAGCGGGTTTTACCCTATTTTGATAGTTATATAATGCCGTTTATTACGGCGGGTTCGAATGTAATTATTTCCGCTCATGGAAATTCTTTACGGGCTTTGATGAAGAAAATTTTTGATGTGCCGGATAAAGATATTCCGGGGTTTGAATTTCCTACAGGCAATCCGCTTCTTATAGAACTTGAAGATAGAAAACTGGCGGTGAAATCCGCGCGCTATCTGGATAAGAAACGTGCGAAGGATTTGCCCGAAATGAAATCTGCCTAGCGCTAATGGCTGGTGGCGTCTATGTCTGATGCAGCTTTTATGTCAAAGGCCTTGGAGTTGGCGCGCGCCCAAAAAGGGCGGACGGGTGAAAACCCATCTGTTGGCTGCGTGATTGTCAAAAAGGGTATCATTGTCGGCCAAGGCGTAACCTCTGACGGGGGACGTCCGCACGGCGAAACAAATGCTTTGCAAATTGCAGGTCAACAGGCTCGGGACGCGGATGTTTATGTTACCTTGGAACCATGCTCTCATTATGGGCAGACAGCGCCTTGTGCTTCTGCTCTTGTGCAAGCCGGGATTAAACGCTGCATCATAGCTGTGATCGACCCAGACCCGCGTGTGCATTGGCGCGGTGCGGCTCTTCTACAAGAGGCGGGTATTGATACAATTATCGGCTTGGGTTCTGATGAAGCCCGCGCGATTAATGCTGATTTTTTTGCCCGCATTAAGGCCCGACATTAAAGCGTTAAGACGACCATTTAGGCGATCAATCTGGAGATGACAATGTGCGACGCCGCGGAAGGGGGAGGGGAACGCGGCGTCGCTTATCAGATATAGATACTGTCCAAGGGGAGGGACTTAATCAATACATCTGAGTCCTTTTTACGCAGCTTTGCCTTTACCAGAAGATTTCTGCGCAATTAACTTTTCGTTAGCTTGACCGATTGCAATTTTGCGCGGCTTTAAGGCCTCGGGCAATTCACGTTTTAAAGCGATAACCAGTAAACCATTTGCAAGCTCTGCCCCTTGGACAAAGACATGATCTGCAAGTTGGAAACGACGTTCAAATCCGCGTTCCGCGATACCGCGATGCATATATTTCAACTGGTTATCATTGGCCTCATTATCTGCCGCGGGTGTTTTATGGCCCTTCACGGTCAAGACATTCTGATGGCTTTCAATTTCAAGCTCGGCTTCGCCAAAACCCGCAACGGCCAGCTCGATACGGTATTCCTCCTCGCTTATTTGCGCCACATTATAGGGTGGATAGCTTGAGCCGCTATTGTGTGTCTGTGTTGCTGCATCAATAAGGTTTGCCATACGGTCAAATCCGACAAATGAGCGGTAAAGTGGGGTAAAATCATAAGTTAGCATATTAAACATCCTTTCAAGCAATGTTTTATGTGGTCCTCATACGAGCAACCTAAGGTTAAGTGAGACCCGGAATTGGCGTCTCAAAACCCAGATAAGCACGATTTTGTGAACGTCAAGAGGCGACGCGGGCTTGCCTATATTGTAGGTTTGTCGCATTCAGAGATGATATTCAGAATTGGAGAGAACGATGAGACAAACACATTCGACATTGAAATCTATTTATTTAACCGGCTTATGTGCCGCTCTTTTGGGCTTGGGGGCGTGTTCTTCCGGGACTGAAGCGCCCGGGTCATCACAGAGCGGCGACCAAGCGGCGCAAACGGTAACGTCCACGAGCTTGGCCTCTGTTATATCACATCCAAGACGGGCGAAGGATTCTGCACGGGATCAATTTCGTCACCCTCTTGAAACGCTTGAGTTTTTTGAAGTGGGGCCCGGTAAAGCTGTTACGGAAATATGGCCCGGTTGGTATAGTGATATTCTTGCCCCTTATATGGCCGCCAATGGCGGGGCCTATACGGCGGCTACTCTCCCTGTCAGCCTAGAAGGAAAATACGGTAAAGCCGCTCAGGCCTTTGTCGAGAAATATAGCGACGTCGAAGTCTACGGCAATGTGTCATTTACCGAGTTCTTCAAAGATAGTTATGCGATAGCGCCAGCAGGAAGTCAGGACGTTGTGCTGACATTCAGAAATGTGCATAATTGGATGAAAAGCGGGTATGAGAATGAAGCTTTTAAATCCTTTTACGACGCCCTCAAACCTGGCGGAATATTAGGTATTGTTGAGCATAGATTACCAGAATCAGCCACGCAGGATCCAAAAGGGGGCTCGGGTTATGTTCAGGAGAGTTATATGAAAGCACTCGCCGCAGATGTCGGGTTTGAATTTGTAGGTGCTTCAGAGGTCAATGCCAATCCCCGTGATACGGCGGATCACCCTTTTGGCGTCTGGACATTGCCGCCGCGATCACGCCTGCCAAAGGATGATGATCCGAATAAAGACGAATTTGACGCGCAGGGTTATGTCAATATTGGAGAAAGTGACAGAGCGACCTTGAAATTCAGAAAACCGTTATAACGTTAAGAGAAGGTACAGCGCGGGCTGTTATTGCGAAAAACCGGCTTGCATAAAATGCTGGAAGTTTTTGTAAAATCGTCCCATATATAAATATGTAATGATATCGAAAGGAGAACTTATGGATATCGCAGAAATCGCCGCCAAAATGACTGAAGCTCTAGGCAAGTCAGGTGGCCTTGATAAGTCCGTTAAATTTGATTTTGGAGATGAAGGATGCGTACATGCTTCGGGTCAGCAGGCGACGACTGAAGACAATGACGCCGATTGCACAATTTCAGTTTCAAAGGAAGACTTCTTGTCTTTGGCAGAAGGAAATCTGGATCCTATGATGGCTTTCATGTCCGGAAAGTTGAAAGTAGCAGGTGATATGTCCGTGGCTATGGGGTTACAGAGCATTTTTAGCTCTATGTAATTTATCCTGGTGATTGGGGGCTTGCGGCCCCCATTTTCTTAACGAGGCTTCGGAATATTTATGCGGATAGCAGGTCAGACGTTTCCAGAAGCTGAGTTTATTCAGCCTGATGGCCGCGTATTGCCGGATTATATCGAGGCCAATGCAAAAACCTATTATGTGACCCACGATGATATTCGCTTGAGGGTTATGCTAGCCAATGCCCCAACAGATGCGCCGCGGGGAACAATAATTTTTTCGCCCGGACGCACAGAGTTTATTGAAAAATATCTCGAAACAGTTGGGGACCTACTTGCCCGAAATTATACGGTTCTGATGGTTGACCCTCGCGGTCAGGGATTGTCCCAAAGATTATTGGACGATCCATTAATTAGTTACGTCGCGGATTTTCAGGATTATGCGGATGACCTTGCCCATGTGACAAATACATTGTCTCCGTTTTTGCCGAAACCGCATATTTTAATGGGGCATTCCATGGGCGGTACGATTGTTTTACAATCGGTGATTTCAGGCGCCTTTAATCCCCAAGCTGTTATCTGTAGTGCGCCGATGCTAGGTATATTCGAATTGGATACACCTTTTTTGCGTGAACTTATCCGTGCATTATCCTATTTGGGCATGAGCCAGAAAAATTTGCCTTTTCAAAAACAAAATAGAGGTTTGCCAGTATCATTTGCAGAAAATAAATTGACGTCGGATATAAACCGATATGAAAAATGGGCGGCCTATTTCCGGACCGAGCCGCGATTACGGTTAGGCCCTCCTTCCTATGGATGGATTAGTGCCGCTTTGCGGTCTATGGCTTATGTAAATCGTAATGCAGACAAGCTTAAAATTCCGGCCTTGATTGTGGCGGCAGGTGCAGACCCGATTGTTGATCCGGCCTCAAATCTAAATTTTGCGCGCCAAGCTCAAGCTAAGCACCGTGTTGTGGCGGGAGCGAAACATGAACTTATGATGGAAAAGGATGTTTTCCGGGACCAGTTCTTTGAAAGTCTCGATAAATTCCTCGCCGATAATGCATTCTAGGCTTTGCTTGGGTATTTAGCCCTTGAAATAGGGAGTTTGTCGGAACTTTATATGAGCGCCCGTTTCATCATATTGCGGTGACAACATCTCAGTAATTAACGGGGCCAGATCAGCTGGATCGGGTAGAGTTTGGGCATCTTCACCCGGCATAGCTTTTGCGCGCATAGCTGTGCGCGTGCCGCCCGGGTCCAAAATATTGACCTTTAGATTTGTGACAGAGCTTTCTTGCGCATAGGACAGTACAAAAGTTTCCAGCGCAGCCTTGCTGGCGCCATAGGCATTCCAAAAGGCGCGCGGATTCCGGCCGACAGAAGAGGTTAAAAAGACTGCCCGCCCAGACGGAGAAGCCCTGAGTAGAGGATCAAACGACCGTATGAGGCGGTAATTTGCTGTCATGTTCACCGCCATGACATTTTCAAACACATCAGGGTTTACATGAGGGGCGGGGGTTAAATCTCCAAGGACGCCGGCATTTCCAAGTAAACCATCAAGCCGGCCCCAGCGGTCATGAATGACGGCGCCCAGTTGATCTATGCCGTCAAAATTCTTTAGATCAATCGGTACTAGCGTGGTGTCTCCGCCCAGATTTTTAATCGTGTCGTCAAGGTCTTCAAGTCCGCCCTGGGTACGGGCTAAGGCTATAATATGTGCGCCTTGTTCGGCCATATGCCGTGCCGCAGCATACCCGATACCGCGCGAGGCCCCTGTGACCAATATTATTCTGCCCTCAAGGGGGCGTTTGGAGCCAGCCTCTAAGGTCATATTTAAGCGACTTCAACGAGGAAAGATAATTGAGGGCTCTTATTGCCTAATAATTCGCGGTCACGATCTACGAGTTGCGTTGGATACTGGCCAGTAAAACAGTGATCAGTATATTGCGGCGTGTCATCTTCGCGGTATTCCTCACCCATCGCCCAATAAAGGCCTTCTATGGACAGAAATCCCAGACTGTCCACTTCGAGCATTTGCGTCATGGCATCCAGACTATAATTCGCCGCGATGAGTTTCTCCGTTGTCGGCATATCTATGCCGTAATGATCGGGAAACTTGATAGGCGGGGAGGCAGACCGGAAATGGACTTCCTTTGCCCCTGCGGCTTTAATCATGCGTACAATTTTGGTTGACGTTGTGCCGCGAACGATAGAATCGTCGACCAGTAAAACGCGCTTGCCTTCAATCATAGCACGGTTGGCGGAATGTTTTAAGCGCACGCCCATATCACGGATTTGTTGCGTGGGTTGGATAAACGTTCGCCCAACATAATGATTGCGTATAATGCCTAGTTCAAAAGGAATATTGGTTTTCTGTGCAAAGCCCAGTGCCGCGGGAACACCGCTATCGGGGACGGGAATAATAACGTCGACATCTGCTGGGGTTTCCTGCGCGAGTCTCTGGCCCATACGTTTGCGCACTTCATAGACACTTTTCCCACTGACGATCGAATCTGGGCGGGCAAAATAGACAAATTCAAAAATACAGGGACGAGACTGCGTTTTTGGGTAAGCCCTAAAAGAGCGTATACCGTCTGAGTTGATAACAACAACTTCGCCAGGCTCCACTTCGCGGATAAATTCAGCATTGATCATATCCAAAGCGCAGGTCTCAGACGCTAATAAATAGCTATCGCCCAGACGGCCTATAAGGAGCGGGCGTATGCCGAGTCTGTCTCTGGCACCAATTAATTGTTCATTCGTCATGCCGACAAAAGCAAAGCCACCGTCTATGCGGCGCAAGGCATTGATAAAGCGGTCAATAAATTTTCCGGCCCGAGCGCGGGCCACAAGATGAATGACAACTTCCGTGTCCGATGTACTTTGAAAAATTGCACCGTCTTCTACCAATTGTTCTCTGATTGTATAGGCATTTGTGATGTGGCCATTATGAGCCAGCGCAAAGCCGCCCGCATGTAATTCCGAAAAAAGAGGTTGGACATTACGCAATATGGTCTCGCCGGCTGTCGAGTAGCGCACATGTCCAATGGAGACATGTCCTTTTAGTCTTTGTGAAGGGTCGGCTCCGGTGAAATTATCACCGACAAGGCCCAAATGACGTTCCGTGTGGAATTTCTTGCCGTCATAGCTGGCAATGCCGCAGGCTTCCTGTCCGCGGTGCTGTAGGGCATGGAGGCCAAGGGCGGTTAAAGAGGCCGCATTATCCATGCCAAAAATCCCAAATACACCGCATTCTTCCCGAATTTTATCTTCATGAGGATCAAAATATGCGGTGGGATTTAAGGTCGTCATTCCTTGACACTTTCTAGGATGCGCGAAAGATCGCCGCTTTTTAAATTATCTGCTGCGGTTCTGACTTTTGTAAAAGGAAGAGCCCGTAACGCATCTCCGATTTTATCCAAAAGCGGATAAAGTGTCGAGCCCTGAATGAAGCCCGGCAGTTCCGGCGGCGGTTTTTCCAGCCAGTCCCGGACATCTCTCGGAGCGTTTTCCAATACATCTTCCGGCAGGCTTTGCTGATTTTCCAGAACGCGGGATTTGAATTCTTGGGCGGCTTGGCCTTCGCGGTAAGAGGCCGTTGCTATCATTGTAAAGAGGGCCGCTATGAGCAAGCCGCGCGCGCCGCCAAAGCCCGCGCCAAGTAAGCGGTCTATAAAACCGACATTTTTTCCTTTAACAGATTTGACTATCCCACTGAGGACAAAACTAACCAGCATATAGGCAAAGGCAAAGCTTCCCAATGCTAAGGCGCCATCGGCTAACCAGCCCGGGTTTTTTATAAAATCATGTGCGGCAGGACGAAAACGGCCAAAGGCAAAAAGCGCAAATCCGCCTGCGATAACGAGCGCTGAGATCGAGATAAATTCGCGGAAAAACCCGCGGCCTAAAGCCATAAGCATGGATATTATGACAACGAGAAGGACGACAATATCAAAGCCGTTAAAAACCCAAGGGCCTATGCTCATATCGATTACCTATAATTGGAGCGCTTAGGCGCTCGATAACCATTACTGTTAGGCAGCCCAGAGGGAATCGTCGTTCTGGGAGCCTTCGTGAGCTTCCTCTACACGCCTTATGAGGTCGCGCAAAGCCTTGATTTCAATTATTGGCAGTTCCGCAGGGGATTTTTTGGTGTTTTTTTGTAAAGGGGTTGGGGCGATTGCGCGTTTAAATCCTAATTTTGAGGCTTCCTTGAGGCGTAAATCTGTCCGTCCGACCGCTCGAACGTCACCGGATAGGCTGATTTCGCCAAAAATAACCGCGTCAGAGGGCAGAGCGATATCAAACGCCGATGAGGCCAGAGCGGCGGCAACGGCCAGATCAGCGGCGGGTTCATTGATCCGTAAGCCGCCTGCGACATTCAGATAAACGTCCTTGCCCGCAAAACTTATCCCGCAGCGTGCCTCAAGCACAGCCAACACCATGGCGAGTCGCCCACTATCCCAACCGACAACGGCGCGGCGCGGTGTTCCGAAAGCGGCGGGGGCAACAAGGGCTTGTATTTCGGTGAGAACCGGGCGCGTGCCTTCCATACCGGCAAAGACAGCCGCTCCGCTGGCATTATATTCGCGCCCATCCAGAAAAAGCGCAGACGGGTTAGGGACTTCGGATAAGCCTTGCTCGCGCATTTCAAACACGCCGATCTCGTCTGTGGGGCCAAAACGGTTTTTATGGGCGCGCAATATGCGGAATTGGTGGGCGCGGTCGCCTTCAAAATAGAGCACAGCATCGACCATATGTTCGACCACGCGCGGGCCTGCAATCTGGCCGTCTTTCGTGACATGCCCAACAAGAATAACGGCGGCGCCGCGTTTTTTGGCAAAGCGTGTGAGTTCTTGCGCGCAGGCCCTGACTTGCGCCACTGTGCCGGGGGCCGCGGCTAGCTGATCTGACCAAAGCGTCTGAATGGAGTCGATAATCACGACATCGGGTTTTTCCGCCATTAGCCCGTCTAGAATATGTCCAAGCGAGGTTTCTGCTGCCAAGGCCACAGGGCTGTCTGAAAGCTCTAACCTTTTGGCGCGGCGCCTGACTTGACCCGTACTCTCCTCGCCTGAAATATAGGCGGTTTTAATGCCTTGTTTGGCGAGTTTGCCAGTAGCTTGTAAGAGGAGGGTGGACTTGCCAATGCCGGGGTCGCCGCCGACAAGGAGGGCAGAACCGGGGACAAGCCCGCCGCCCGTCACGCGGTCAAGCTCGTCAATACCAGTGCGCATACGTGGAAGCTCTGCGCTCTCGCCGTTAAGGTCAATAAAATCTATACCGCGCGTTTTCTTTCGCTTGGACGCAGGCGAGGGGCTATGGCTATGTGTGGCCTCCTCGATGAGGGTGTTCCACTCCCCGCAACTATCGCAGCGCCCCGCCCATTTTGCATGTACCGAGCCGCAAGACTGGCAGACAAATATATTCTGGGCTTTTGGCATGGGGCATGGCTCCGCTCGGCTATAGCGATTCCATGCCTGATACGACGCACTATGTCAAGAAATGTTTATGCTTTGTTCTTTTTTATTGGGCATAATTTGCTTGGGTAATGTCTGTGCGACTTCAAAACTTAGTTTTAGTTTGAAACGCGCGTCTAAACCGAGAAACTCGTGCCGCAGCCACAGCCCGCCGTAGCGTTAGGATTATGGATTTTGAAAGCTGCGCCGATAAGCTCATTAACATAGTCTATCTCAGAGCCTTCCAGAAAACCAAGGCTCATATCATCGACGACGACTTTGGCGCCGTCGCGCTCTATAACGATGTCATCATCATTGGGTTGATCGGCAAAATCGAATTTATACTGAAAACCGGAGCAGCCTCCGCCCTCGACGGCCACGCGCATATATTTATCAAAACCCTGTTTGGTCATGATCGCCTTAATTTGCTTTGCGGCTGAGGCGCTAAGTGACACTGAGATTTCCGACATCCGACTATCCTTTATTCTGAATCCCTATATAAGGTGCGTGATTGTGTTTTTAAAGCCCCAAATTTCGGGGTGTGATGTAAGGCAAATATGTTTACATTTCCTTCTATTCGCGGGCGTGCAGCCTATGCCTCTGATCCGACAAATTGTCGGGGGCGGCGTCTCGCCCAACCCAGCAGTTCGGAGCGCTCTGCGTTTCAACGTGATAAAGACCGTATTATCCATTCCAGCGCCTTTCGCCGCCTTAAAGGCAAAACGCAGGTTTTTGTCTCCCATGAAGGGGATTATTACCGCACAAGACTGACGCATTCTCTGGAAGTCTCGCAAATTGCCCGGTCTATCGCGCGGGTTCTGGGGCTGGACGAGGACCTCGCGGAATGCCTAGCGCTCGCCCATGATCTCGGCCATCCACCCTTCGGCCATTCCGGCGAGAATGCTTTGCAAAAAGGTATGGAGGATTACGGGGGGTTCGATCATAATGCCCAAACCTTGCGTATTGTTGAAAAGCTTGAAGGGCGTTACGCCGAATTTGACGGGCTGAACCTGACATGGGAGACATTAGAGGGGATTGCCAAGCATAACGGCCCGCTTATCGCGTCGGAATCTGATATTAAAAACTTGCCTTGGGCGATACGGCATTTGGAAGACTGGGAGCGGCTAGAACTTGGCACTTATGCAGGTCCCGAGGCCCAAGTCGCCGCTATTGCGGATGATATTGCCTATAATAATCATGATATTGATGACGGGTTGCGGGCTGGCTTGTTTAGCGTCTCGGATATTTCCGAGGTGCCGCTTGTGGGCCGGGTGTTTGGCGATGTGAGGGCGCGCTATCCTGATATTTCCGAGGACAGGCTTATTCATGAAAGCGTGCGCGACCTGATCGGGATAATGGTTTCGGATGTACTGACTGAAACGCGTACCCGCCTCAAAGATCATGATCCGCAAAGTGCCGATGATATTCGCGGACTTAATCGGGCCGTTGTAGATTTCAGCGTATCCTTTAGGAAAGAAGAAGGCCCGCTGCGTAAATTTCTATATGATAATATGTATAAGCATTACAAAGTTAACCGCATGATGGGGCAGGCTACACGCGTGGTCAGCGAGCTGTTTGAGCTGTTTTTATCTGATCCCGATATTTTACCCACAGAGCTACGCCGTGAATGCAACGGGCCTAAGACGAAACATACCGCGCGAATTGTCTGTGATTATATTGCCGCTATGACAGATACGCATGCGATTGCCGAGCATAAAAAACTGTTTTCAGTTTCGGGTTATTTATGATTTTTAAGAGGGCTGTTTTTTAACGACGATAATTTAGCATTTGGGCGAAATATTTGCTAGTCTGGTCACGATTCGGCCAGTTTCTATAGATTTGTGGGCGATAGAAGGGTAATATGGAAGACAAAATTAAACGCGAGATTGATCCTGATCTGAGGATGCATCAGGACACACGGCCATTTGATGTACAGGAACAGAATGGCCGGCGGGCTATGTGGCTCCTAATATTAGGGTTGGGGTTTTTGCTTCTATTGGCTCTGCTGGTTTTCAAAGTCTATCAGTCGGGCGTGCGCGACCGGGCCACACCGCCAACGGTTAATGCTGATCGTACACCGTTTAAAGTCAAACCTGAAAATCCGGGCGGAGATATAACGCCGGATCAAAACAAGGATATTTACAAGGTGATAGACGGGGAAACAGTGGATGACCGCGTCAATACGGTCGATACTGCGGAAAAACCTATCGATATTCCAGACAAGGCCAATATTATTATCAAGGCACCTGAACCCCTTGGGAAACCGAGTGGACAGGCGGGAACGGCTGCTCCTACCAACAGCGCCCCCAGTACCAGCGTGCCTGTAGGTGGCTCGGTTTATGTGGCCCAAGTCGCGTCTGTACGATCTCGGGGCGATGCGGAAGAAATCTGGAAAACCATAGAGCAAAAATTTGACAGTGTTTTGCCAGACCGTCTTTATGCCGATATTAAGCGGGCGGATTTGGGTGATAAGGGCGTTTATTACCGCCTACGACTTGCCGGTCTTGATGATAAAGCGGCAGCGGACCGTTTATGCGAGCGATTAGTGGCGCGTGATCAGGCCTGTTTTGTGACAAAAAAATGAGCCCATCAGCCGTTATATTCGGCCTCTCGGGTCCAAAGTTAACTGCCGCAGAATCTGCCTTTTTTCGGGATGCAAATCCTTGGGGGTTTATACTATTTGCCCGCAATATTGAGAAACCGGAACAGGTAAAGCGGCTGACATCGGAACTCCGGTCTGTCGTCGGACGGGACTGTCTTATTTTTATAGATCAGGAAGGTGGG